>CAZUAY010000397.1:0-2542 GCA_964618405.1 uncultured Lentisphaerales bacterium | reverse complement strand
GGGGCAAGAATTCAGATTTATTCGCCGAACCAACACGCAAAAAAACAGCGTACCATAATTGTTTCTCGAGTCTGGCGTCACGATTTTTTCAGCGGAATCTTATTGTCAGAGTTGACCCTGAATCCCCTCGCGTCGCCGCCGAAGTCCTCAAAGAACTCTCACCCGCACACGCAACGCTCAGCACTTGCTAGAACGTTTTGCCCACACCAAGAGAAAGCGACAGGTACTCGTTGGAAGCCCCAGCATAATTGTCGAACGACTCGGTGTACAGGACATCGTAATCTGGGTAATACTGTTGATACCGCGCATCACCGACGATTAAGTTGATCTTCTGAAAATCAAGCGCTGCTGCTAAAAACCAACCGGACTCCCATCCATATCTGGCCGAAGCACCTGCCGCCAGCATGTCGCCATCCTTGAAGGTGTCTTTAATATTGAGACTCCTCAGAACGTGGTTATCCTTGCAGTCCATGCGGACGAACGGGCTATACGAACAATAGGCTGAAAAAACAAATCCACCATATACCCAGTCGACACTGCTTCCCACATAGGGCATGGCGATTTTCTGCTCATATTTTAAGCTCGTGCCATCCCCAAAATAGTAAGGCTCGTAGTTCAAATCGGAGTACAAGCCATACCCGTCGTAGGCGCGCCACTTCCACGAATCCATTTTATAGCCGAGAAGAACACGGGCGTTGAAACCGTAGACATCATGCAAGAATTCCCAGCCGGCATTGATATCAAAAATGCTCGCATCGACAACATCCGCATAAGAATCAGAATACTCCGTCCACTGCTTGCTCTCAGGATTGAACCAATCATAATCCTCAATATGGCCATCGTCTCCCTTGGTAACAGCCTTCCAGTATCCAATGTTGATCGTACCGCGACCATCACGAAGCGTCACGTTTCCCCCAGCCATGACGACGCGTTTGATGTCCCAATCTAACTGGCTGAGCTTGTAGCGGCCTCCGCCTAACTCAGCATCGTAAATAAAAACGTACTCCTTGGCTTCTCCATCAATGACTCCGCTGGAGAATTGAAATGCCCATGTTTCGCCTTCAACAGCCAGATCTCGATCCGAAATAACATCCGCTCGGAATGCCGCAGCAGCATTCATGGAAACCAAACACAGCACTACACTCGTCGTCGTGAGAATATTTTTCATGACACTTCCTTCGGGACTCGTTGTTTTATTTTCTGCCATCAGCGCATCCACGCTACTGCGGGAAACAGATCATGGGAACACCAACTTCAACGCAACCACCCTACACCTTTTCGACACAGCTTGTCGAGCAGATTTTATCCGTCTGTCGACGAGTATGTCAAGACGGGGCTATAGTCCGAAATGTTTTGAACCTGGCTTACTGCGGATCGGCGCGGTTGCAGACGGTGGAAAAAGCGATGCGGAGGATTGCAACGAATATGTAAATTGGCTCGGGAATCATCGAGGCTACCTGTCGAACCGATGTCGCCCACCGATGCAAACAAGCGAGCATGCACTGGCGTCCTGAACAACGCCACCGCAATGTGTGCGCTTGTCTCGAGATTGCGCTCCGCGATCCCCGCCGACAATCCTGCCGCTTAACCATCAAACTATTTTGACGCTCGCCCGGTCAATTCGTCTTCCGCGAAGAAGTCTTTCAAAACGCTACCCTTATCGGATACTGGAATCAACAGGTGATAATTCCCTTTTCCACAAACGGTGTGAAGTTGCGTGATGATCCGATCCGATCCTTGCGGCGTCTCGTAAGGCCCAGCGACGTAAAAAGGCTTTCCCTCACGGCCGAACACGAAGGTATCGGTGCAACGTGAGGTATCGATTCCAGCCAAAATAGCGGTGGTGTCGCCGTAGTCACGCTGAGGAGAAAACCCGAGCTGACTTGCATAGCCGACGGACTCCACAACCAGGTGAGCCGCATACGCAGGCGCGACCTCGCTGAGCACTTCGTCCTGTTGAAAATCTGCGAGGAACTCCTCGAAACTCTCGGCGGGAAAAACCTTCATAAAAGCACTTTTAACTCCTAAACACCAGACGTCCACAAGAAATATACCGGCGACGATCTCATTCGTTCCTAGCGAACGGGCGACCAAAACCGAGCCAATACCATTCTCGAAAAGGGCTTCTGCCACCCACGCACCGAGCAGAGGACTCTCTTGCAGTGTCCGTCGAGAAAAACCAAAGCGAACGTCGAAAGAAACGCCTTGTCTGCTCAGATGGAGATTGCGAAGCTTCGCTTTTGCCTTTTGTTTCGCAATTTTCTTTTGTTTCGTATTTGCGACTTTCTGTTTATCTTTTGCCAAAACACACTCTCGTTTCGTTAAAATTGGTTTGCTGAATACGGAAAACTTTACCATAATTCAGAGGAAAATTCCACAGGCAGGTGATCAAAGTATCGTAATCGTAATCGGTCCGAGACTAGTCGCTAGACATTTTTGTACTCTCAATTTCCAACAGCCAACACTCAAATCCAATTTCCAAGTGGAGAACTTCGGTCAGACCGTCTACGATCTTACGTTATTATCGTAGATTTCGCGAGCG
>CAZUAY010000396.1:0-2542 GCA_964618405.1 uncultured Lentisphaerales bacterium | reverse complement strand
ACAAAGTTTTGAGATGCTAACGGAAAGGCACGTAAAAACCCTAGGCTTATTCTACCTCGTATGCAATAAAACTGCTGAAAAATAAAAAAAGAGAGAGCTATTCGCCAATGATTTTAATGAGCAGGCGCTTGTCGCGCAGGCCGTCGAATTCGCCGTAGAAGATTTGTTCCCAAGGGCCGAAGTCGAGTTTGCCGTTGGTGATTGCCACGACCACTTCGCGCCCCATAATCTGACGTTTCATGTGTGCATCAGCATTGTCTTCGAATCCGTTGTGACGGTACTGCGTATGGGGCTTTTCTGGTGCCAGTTTTTCCAGCCACTTTTCGAAGTCCGCATGAAGCCCTGATTCATCATCGTTGATGAACACACTAGCCGTGATGTGCATGGCATTAACGAGACAGAGGCCTTCTCGAATGCCCGAGGCAGTCAGCTCCTTTTCAACCTGCGGTGTGATATTGATGAAGGCGCGCCTTGTAGGCGCGTGAAAGACGAGTTCTTTACGATGTGATTTCATGCTTCTCTCCGGATTCGTTGTACTTCCGCCATGATGCGGGGAATGTTTTCGGGAGCGTTAAGTCCGTTTAGTTCTGCGACGGCGCAGCCGGCAACGGCCCCATCGGGAGCGTCGGTTTCATAGAAAAGCTTTTCTTCTGGTACGAGGCGAGCCAGTTCGCGGACTTTCGTTGCCCGTGGGTTGAGGACTTGAGGGCCGATGGAGACGGAAACGCCGAGGCGATTGAATTGTTGCCAAATGTCGGCAGAAAACGAGGGGCCATGCACGAGAATTTCGGAGAGGTGCTGATGATGTTTCTTGAGGACGGCCACGATGTCAGATCCCGCCTTGACGCAGTGCAGGGAAATTCTTCGACCATATTTTTTGGCGAGATCAAGCTGAGCCGTGAACACGGTCATCTGGAGTTCGCGATCAGGACGAATAGCGTCGAGACCGATTTCACCGATTCCGGCTGTCGGATCGACCTGCAAAAGGGCTTCAAGATGCTCGAGCCAGTTGGAATTTCCTGGATTGGCCACGTACCAAGGATGGAGACCGTAGGAGGCCTCCACGCCTGAGTTGTTACTGGCGATTTGCATCACGCGATCCCAGTCGGAAGCGTTGGTTCCGCAGCAGCCAAAGCGCGTCACGCCGACCCTGCGTGCCCGTGTGAGCGCTTTGGGGAGCAATTCATCTGGGTACGCTTGCAGATGCACATGGGCATCGAAGAGCATCGGGAGTGCATGCGACATAGCCTTATTTCGCTAGGTAAGTACGGACATAATCCGCAACGGCTTCCTCGAGGGGGCGAAAGGGAATGTCACAGCCAGTAGCGCGGAACTTCTTCATGTCGGCCTCTGTGTGGTATTGATATTTATCGCGCAGTGCGATGGGCATGTCGATGAAGTCGATCACGGGCTTGATCGCCATCGCCGCGAAGAGTGCGTTGGCGAGATCGACCCATGTGCGTGCGTGGCCCGTTCCGCAGTTGAAAAGGCCGCTCGCTTCTGGGTGGTCGTAAAGCCACACCGAAATTTTAGCGGCGTCCTTCACGTAGACAAAGTCGCGATCTTGCGCGCCGTCAGCGTAGTCGGGGCGATGGGATTTGAAGAGAGTGATTCGCCCTGTTTCCTTGATGAGCTTGTAGGATTTATTGATCACAGAACGCATGTCGCCCTTGTGGTCCTCGCCAGGTCCGAACACGTTGAAATATTTCAGGCCAGCAATTTTATTGAGAACGCCTGTCTGAATGGCCCAGAGGTCAAACTTTTGTTTGGACCATCCGTAGAGGTTGAGCGGCTGTAGTTTGGGGGTGATGGCATCGTCGTCGCTGTAGCCCAGTGCGCCATCGCCATAGGTGGCGGCGCTAGAAGCGTAAACGAAGCGCGCTCCATTCGCGAGGGACCACTGACAGAGCTCTCGTGTGTAGTCTGTGTTGTTGTCGTGCAAATAAGCCTCATTTGTCTCCAGGGTGGAGCTACAGGCACCGAGGTGGAAGAGCCCAGAGACGGGTGAAACTTGACCGGCGCGCAGGGCGGAACGAAATTCGTTTCGGTCGAGATACGACTTGAACGTGATACGGTCCAGATTGTCCTGTTTGGCGGGGTGATTGAGGTGGTCAACAATAATGATATCCGATTCGCCACGGGCGTTGAGTTCGCGGACGATGTTGGAGCCGATGAGGCCGGCGCCTCCTGTGACAATGAAACTGCTCATTTTGGGTGTGTTGGGTTGAAAATTACTCTTGGGTCTCAGCCCCCTGGGGGCTCGCATGGCGCTAACGTCGTGATTCAGCAGTGTTCCTAAGCGAACTCGTAATCTTAACTTCTCAGATTGAACGCATTACGATTAGGATTACGATTACGATTACGATTAGGATTAAGGTTGAAACGCCGCTTAAGTTAGCGCCATTCTGGACTCGCTCCTACAATACCGAACATGATACCCAACCGAAGCAGTCGGCGCAAGTGCTAATAGAGTCGCTAGTCGCTAGTGGGTGCATCCCCGTTCCGTTGACTCGCATAGGCGATGGGTTTGCAAGCCGAAGAC
>CAZUAY010000395.1:0-2543 GCA_964618405.1 uncultured Lentisphaerales bacterium | reverse complement strand
TTTCCGCTTCCGTCTGGGCTTGCGAGCCGAGATCTTCATCCAAGGCGGAAACAGCACCGCTCATCTTCTTCTTGATCGTATCACCAAACAAGCCGAATACCACGAGTGCGGTGACAGCGATAACGGCAACGATGATAATGTATTCGACCATGGTCTGGCCTTCACAGGACTTCTTTCTCATACTTTTCATATAGTTTCCTTCCATACGTAAACCTCGCTTATGGGTATTCAGATGCCACAAGATCCAGCACCCGATTACCGTTTTGCTTCAGCGCATACAGCAAAAACGACAACGACACAAGCACCGTCAACATAATGCCTGCGGCGATGACATACTCAATCATCGCCTGCCCACGGCGACCGCTAGGACCATGCAACATCTGTATAAACCGTTTCCTGAGACGTATCATGCTTTAAATTCTACCATAACCTCAACTGCACTGTAAACGTTTGAATTTGCCAGATCAGTAGCGAGCGAGTGGCGAGTGGCGAGTTGCGAGTGGCGAGTTGCGAGTTGCGAGTTGGTAACGGAGAGGGGACTTTCTTGTCCCCCATTCGGACGGGGACAGGACAGGAATGTCCCCGCTCCTGTGAGATTCGACAAAGGTAGCGACAAAGTTAGCGACAAAGTCCTCACGGCTCGCCCCAGTCTCGCCCCCAAAGGTAGAAACGGGGCATGGGGTGTCCCCATCGGAAACTACGCCCTACTCCCGTATTTTCTGCACCCAGCTTATTTTCGGCCTTATTTTGAATCTGCTTTCCCAGCTTGCGAAATTCTATTTTCTCTGATAAACTTAGGACAAAGAGTGACAAATTGAGGCAATATCCAATTCAATATTAAAAAGTTAAGGAGCCAATACGATGAACTACACCAAAGCCGTCAAGATTCTTTCCGACAATCACCAAGGGTTAATCCTGAAGTTCTGGAATGATCTCTCAGAGGAGCAAAAGGCCTTACTCCTCTCCCAGGTCGCCAACTTAGATTTCAACGCGATCGGCAAGATGCGCGACCTGCTTGCCAAAAGAAACGATCCGGTAGAAAAGAAATCCAACGCCGACATGTCCCCGGCACACGTATCCGAGCTCCTCGGTGAAGCACGAGATGCCGCGGCTCGCGTCGGAGCCTTCGAAATTCGAAATGGCCACGTCGCCGCCCTGATTGTTGCCGGCGGCCAAGGTTCTCGCTTGGGCTACAAAGGTCCCAAGGGATGCCTGCCGATTGGCCCTATCTCTAACGAATCTATTTTCTTCTTCCACGCCCGAGAAATCCTTGCTCTTGGCAAGACTTGGGAAAGCACAATCCCTCTGTACGTCATGACGAGCCAAGACAACGACGAGCAGACTCGAACGTTCTTCGAGGAGAATAAGTACTTTGGACTCGAGAAGAAGGATGTCTTCTTTTTTAAACAAGCCATGTGGCCAGCCCTAGACGCCGATGGCAAAATTATTCTCGACGAACCCGGTAACATCTTCATGAGCCCCGATGGACACGGCGGAACGCTCACTGCTCTCAAAAGTAGCGGCGGCCTAGACGACATGATCAAGCGCGGAATCACGTCCGTTTTCTATTTTCAGGTCGATAATCCTCTTGTGACCATTGCCGACCCCGCATTCATCGGCTTCCACAAGTTGAATCAAGCCGATATCTCAATTAAAGTCTGCGCCAAGCGCGATGCAAACGAAGGCCTCGGCGTTGCCGTTGAGCGCAACGGTAAGACGGAAATCGTCGAATACACCGAATTCACAACAGAGCAGAAAAACGAACGACTCCCGAACGGCGAACTTAAATATAAGTACGGCAGTGTCGCCATCCATATATTCTCCACCGACTTCCTTACACGCGAATCGAATGTGGGACTTCCGTTGCATATCGCTCACAAGAAAGTTCCGTATTGCGACGATTCAGGCAAGACCGTAAAACCGACGAAGGCGAATGCGTTCAAGTTCGAAAAATTCATCTTCGACGCGCTTGCGGATGCCAGGATCTCTGCTTGCCTCGCGTTTGAACGCGCAGAGGAATTCGCCCCCGTTAAAAATGCCGAGGGCGACGACTCCCCAGCAACCTGCAAAACCGCGCTCATCGGAAAATGGGGCAGATGGCTCAAGCAATGCGGCGTTAACGTCCCATGCGATGCAAACGGTGTTCCGAAAATTAAAATTGAAATCGATCCCTTCTTCGCCCACTCCGCAGATACGCTCTACAAGAGAATCACTGAGAATAAACTGAAGATTGATGCGTCTAAAGACATTCATCTGAAGTAAAGGAATATTCACTCGATTCCCTTGTTTTCATCGAGGGAATCGATAGTCCTACATTTCCGTGCCTTTCCGGGTTTTCCGTGGACAAAATCTTTAACGCGAGGGACGCGGTAGGTAAGAGAAGTGCGTAGTGCGTAGTTTCCGCAGGGGCTCTGCCCCAGACCCCGTTTATTACAGGAATTGGCTAGACGTTAACCGAAAAGGTTTCTGAGTTCTTTGCACTCTCAATTTCCAACAGCCAACGCTCAAATCCAATTTCCAAGTGGGGAACTTCGGTCAGACCG
>CAZUAY010000394.1:0-2565 GCA_964618405.1 uncultured Lentisphaerales bacterium | reverse complement strand
GACAAAGTTTTTTCAAACGAAACTACTCACTACACACTCATCACCCGGCTTGCCGGGACGGCTGCGCCCCACCTCGCTTCGCAACCGCCAAGAAACGGGGTCTGGGGTGCCCCCAGCGGAAACTACTCCCTATGCACTACTCACGACTCACTCTCTCCAGCCTCGCAACTCACGACTTCCCTGTTTCGACAAAGCTCACGACAAAGTTTTTTTCAAACGAAACTACGCACTACACACTCATCACCCGGCTTGCCGAGACGGCTGCGCCCCACCTCGCTTCGCAACCACAAAGAAACGGGGTCTTGCTAGCGACTCGCGACTCGCGACTGTAATCGGGCAGTCAACGGGGGGCACCCCCTGTCACTGACCGATTACAGCGAACAAAATAATTGTTCTGGTCTTCTCATGTCCATTTTGGGTACTATGAGAGTCAAACGCAACTGGGAACAGAAGAGAGGACAGAAAATGGAAACCAAACCAACATTGGAAGCATGGCAGGAATTATTTGAGCTTGCCGGCAAAATCAAGGCCATGAAACCATGGGAGTATTACGCCGACGGTGAATTGCTTGCGGTTGAGCTCCCTGAAACGCAGGAAAAGCTATATTTCGGCTTTATCGGCATGTACGGAACCTGCTACGGGATCTGTTGCTATGAAGGCGATGAAGGCCTTCGCGGCCATTTCCGAGCCTGCGAGACAGACTCCAACCCGCTCTCTGGCGGAGCAGAATGGATCATGCTTGAACATAATGCCCTCATGTGCTATTTCAGCGACCGAGATCAAGTGTCTGGCTCACAAAAGAAGATCATCAAGGAGCTGGGGCTTAAATTTCGCGGCAGTAACCAATGGACGAATTTTACATCCTACCAATCCCAAATGTTTCCCGCAGATCCAGACGCAAACGAGGTTCAGCGCTTAATTCTGGGGTACCGATCACTCGTTATCCTGCTGACGGAGGTGATCGCAGGATCTTTAGGAGAGAAAATTAATTTTTCAAAAGTTTTTCCGCTCTGCCGTCGCAATGCCATTACAGGAACGCCCGAATGCTCCTTAATGCCTGTACCAGAGCTCGATTTGCACTACCCACCTGTCCGCTGGCGCGATCAAGATATGCTCAAAAGTATCGCCAAACAAAAACAGACTCAACTGGTCTTGTTGATAGACATGCATTACCTAGGCATGCCGATCGGCGACAATCGCAACGAACGAGCAGGAGCAGGACTCGCATTCGTGGTCGTCGAAGAAAAAAGCGGGATGATCATCAATTTTCAACTTGTGGATGCCAAAGAAGATAGAGTCCTGCAATGTCTCGGTTGGTTCATCGACTTCATCGCCGAAAACGGGCGACCGACCTGTGTGAAGGTCAGAAAAGAGGCGGTCAAGGCAATGTTTGCCGACACCTGCAAACAATGCGCTATTGAACTCGATGATGATGACTACGAAAACTTCGACATTCTCGATGAAGCCATTGATGGAATAACCCGTGGGCTTACGGGCGGACGATAGCGGTTAGTAGCGTGACAAAGCCTTCTCTGCTTTGTGTGTTGCTAGTGGCAAGCCGTCTCGGCTCTGTTCGTTCAGAGACGAGACGCCGCTGCCACTTTAATTCAGCATATCCATCAGCGCATGAGTCAATAATTTGAAGAATCTGGAAGACCAAGGGTTACGCTGGCACCCGCCAATCGCGCGACCGCTTTGTTCGTATTTTCGATCAGTTTTTCTAGATCCCCAGGCCCAATCAATGAAAAGCTCATTTTAGACGAAGTAGCCTTCAAAACGATTCCCAACCCAGGAAGGCTCAGCGTAAACTCGGTGCATTCAGGGTCATAGTCAAGGCCATCGGCAAGGATATCAACGTCCTCAATTTGGTCAATCTTAGCCTTAATGTCTACTTTCGAGGCAAACTCAACGACAACGCTGTCACAATAGTGGGTAAAGATTTCCAAAAAGTTTGGATCCTTGACGATGTCGGGATTACGAAATGCGGTGACTTCAGTTCTGAGCACATACTCCTCGGCGGCGTCGGGATGTTGAGCAAGCGTAACGTTCACATCAAAATCAAGTGTTTTGATCGTTGCGGAAGAGACGTCGTTCGAGAAGTCAAGATCCTTGCGTTTGTAACGAAACGAGCTACGGATTTTCTCGAATATCTCCTTGGCCTGCTTTACAACTTCGATCTCGCCAGAACTCTCGACAAATTTCTGCTCCCAAGGACTGTGCTTTGAAAGTGGGACAGGCGGCTTTCGGTAGCCACTGAGCTCTTTGACCCGTCCACGCGCTTCCCCCTGTAAGGTCGAGTCTTGGATGATGGTTGGTGGTGTTTCCGGCGTTGATTTGCTCATGGTAAAAAGCTCCTGAGAATTACTTTACTTGCAGGTTGAGACAGCCTACAAGGAGGGGACAAAAACAAACGAAACCGTGTACGAAGCTCTTTTGGGGGCCCACTCGCAACTCGCAACTTCTCCCCTGTGGCTGGCCTCGGTGAGGCCGGAATCGTCCGCGATCATCGCTCGCGGCTACAGGGCTCGCCTACTCGCTACTTCTTGATTCGACAAAGCTAGCGAC
>CAZUAY010000393.1:0-2586 GCA_964618405.1 uncultured Lentisphaerales bacterium | reverse complement strand
CAACCCCCGTCGTGTCGGGGACAGGAATGTCCCCGCTCCTTTCTTTACAGCCACTACTTAACGAACTAAAGTTATGGGCAAAGCAAACGGAGAACGGGTTTTCCAACCCGTTTTCGTACACGGGTTGAAAACCCGTGCTCCGTTCGTTACGACCACTTCCTTCACAAGCTCGAAGTTATAGGTAAGCCTTCCGCGCGGCCGCGCCGCGAAAAAACGAGGATGTAACTTTTTGCCCCTCCGCAACTTTGTCGCTCGCAACATATGTCGCGAACTTTGTCGAGCCTCCGCGAAGACGCCTGCCTGTGCAGGAACGGCAGACAGGCGAAAGCGCGAAGAAATAAAGGAGTGGCTGAGGAAAGCTGGAGGTGGATAGCGAGACGTTATCCGAAAAGGTTTCTGAGTTCTTTGCACTCTCAATTTCCAACAGCCAACACTCAAATCCAATTTCCAAGTGGGGAACTTCGGTCAGGCCGTTTACTATCTTACGTTATTATCGTAGATTTCGCGGGCGCTCATTCATTTGGACGTTGGACATTCCTTGTTGGCTATTGGATATGCCATCTCCTATCGTATGCTAAAACATCCCTCGCTCCTTCGAGCTAACGTGTTGCAACAGATTTGGCGTACACCATCCCACCGGCACGCGCAACTGGATTGTCTTCAATCCATCTGCCACAAAGGCTTTCAACCACCTCACGCTTTTGCGAGAGCGTCTTGGCGGCAGCGATCTCGTTTGAGAAGGGCGCCGCGGCGGTCTCCAACCTGCGAATGCCGCGACGAAGATGTCCGCCTTTATCCTGCCACCCAAGCACGCTGGCGCGAGCAAGCGCATCCACCATCCAAATGTCGACGGAAGCCTCGTTCCCTCCACCCCATCCGCCCAAAGAATCTTGTGTCTCGCGGATGTGGTTAACCGCACCATCCACAACCGTGAACAACTCAGGGAAACGACCTGTTTCGTAAAGCTTCAGCAACGCAACCGTCGCTATGCCGTGATTGAAAGTTGATCGTTCTGTCGCTGCTCCCACCCTCCCATCGGCAGTCTGCATCGCGCGGAACGCCTGAGCCGCTTTCAGCACCACCGCATCCGACGCTTCACCTTCGTGCGAAACAAGTGACATCATCGCAAAACCCGTCACGGCTGGGATGTACTCGGCGCTGCCGCCCCAATGCGCAGGATTCCACGTACCGTCTGACTCTTGCGCCGATATCAACCATTCACTAGTCGAGATCTCAACATTGTCGTTCATCGCCACACGCTCCACGTTACACTTCTGCAAAACCGATGGCACCATCAAAACCACCACAACGGCAGCGGCAGCAGCCGAAGCCAACGAAGCGGCTACGCAGCGCATCAAGAGCCGACGCCGAGCAATCGCCTTCATCACCTCGCCCGAAATATCACGAAACTCGCGCGCGGGAGCGGAACGCAACGCAGACACGATATCCTCGTATCCATCTGACGCTTCTTGCGCGCTTGTATGCTGTTTTTTGCATTCGCTCATAAACTCTCCTCGGGCGGGCACAACGACCCGCCCCTACTGCATCCGGTTAATCTTGTAATCTTGTTTTTCCCTAACGACTAGCGACTTCTCAAAATAATTCGTAATTCGTAATTCATAATTCGTAATTCATAATTTTCTCTCTCATCTTCTGCATCGCCGCCGACACACGTGACTTCACCGTTCCTGTCGGTACGCCCATAATCTCTGCCGCTTCCGCGTACGCCATTCCCTGCATCACCACGAGCACGACGGCCTCGCGGAGGGGTCTCGACAAACAATCCAGCGCCATCTCAGCATCACCCTTCTCCCCACGCATCGACGGAGCCTCCTCCATCTGATCCGCCTCCTTCCCATAGTTTTCCATCAACTTGGCTTTACGACTGCCGTGCCGTATGGAATCGATCATCACCTGTCGTGCAATGAGATACAGAAAGGTGGTGAACTTTGCCGTAGGTTGGTAGCGGTGTCTCGCTCGGTGAAGTTTGAGAAACGCCTCTTGAGCGAGATCTTCAACATCCCTATAAACGCCGTTACGCGCAAAAAAGTTCATTATCGACTGCTGATGTTTTTTAACCAGCAACGAAAACGCCGACAGATCATCGTTCTTAGCACGCAACATCAACGCAATATCTTCAGCGGCTGAAGCAGCCTTTTCGACATCGACACGAAGCTCCGATGCAATGCCGTTCCCAGCATCCGCATTCTCTGTCGCCCCCCTGTCGTCATGCACATTTTTCATATCGGCTCCACCGCAAACAAACACCCAGCGGCACAAACTCGTAGCCTCTTTGTCCGCAGCGACACAATACAATTTTGTATGAAGCCCTGTCAAACGCCCATTACCTCCTGCATGTAATCGGTCAGAACTCGCTACTTCTCCCCTGTAGCTGACCTCGGTGAGGCCGGAATCGTCCGCGATAACCGATCGCGGCTACAGGGGTATTCGACAAAGTTTTTTCCAAACGAAACTACGCACTACGTACTCATCACTCGGCTTGCCGAGACGGCTGCGCCCCACCTCGCTTTGCAACCGCCAAGAAACGGGGTCTGGGGTGCCCCCAGCGGAAACTACGCACTACGC
>CAZUAY010000392.1:0-2593 GCA_964618405.1 uncultured Lentisphaerales bacterium | reverse complement strand
TGCTCACTAACGGCCTTTGGTCATATTCATACGATGCCGAGAATCGCCTGACAGCAGCGTACTCCAATTCTGTCTGCGTCGTCTCTAACGCCTACGACTACATGAGTAGACGTGTAGCGAAGTGGACACCGAGCCACACGACAACTTTCGTCTACGACGGTTGGAATCTAGTTCAAGAGACCGTCGCCACCGCATCCGGTACTACCATCAACCACTACATTTGGGGGAAAGACCTCTCCGGTTCCCTCCAAGGAGCTGGCGGTATTGGCGGACTGCTGGCCGTCAGCATTGACGGCTCCTTCTACTTCCCTCTATACGATAACAATGGAAACGTAACGGCATACATCGATGAAGACGGCACTGTCGTTGCAGAGTATACTTATAGTGCCTTTGGTGAAACCATCGGTCAGTCCGGCAGCATGGCTGACATATTCAAATATCGCTTTAGTACGAAGAATTATGATCCTGAAACAGGGTTTTATTACTATGTTATGCGGTATTATAATCCTGTCCTTAAGCGTTGGATGAATCGGGATCCGATAGAAGAAGAGGGAGGGATAAATCCGTATGCGTTTGTGCAAAATTCACCTCTTAATCATTATGATTTTCTCGGATGGAAAAAATGCCCATGCGTGGTTGATTCATTTACGATGACCTTTCAGCGATGGACAGGTTCATGGCCAAATCTACTAGGCGTACACTCGAAACAATTAATCGTAAAATTTCACCTCAAACTGAAATTTCCAGCGACCAAAAAAGATTGTATCATAGAACAATATAAAATGGGATCGGTAGGAATTAGAGGAAGTGAAACTCAGTCCTTTGATGAATGGAAGACAGATCGTCCCACGTGGCCTACAGATTCGTTTTGGAGTCCGTCTTCGGGATGGGGTATTGGTGGAAAACGAAAATGGAGTACTGATGGAAGAGAGGCGTTTTGGGAAGATAGGCCAGGATTCCAAGGCTTAAAGAAGAAAGATTTTCCCGTTTATTACGGAGGTGTAGGTGGAAGTGGATTCTTTAAATTCAAAACACAAATTCGGGATTGGAACCCAGCACACACCGTGTCAGAAATAACATGGGGGCTTCTAATTGACTACACAACCCCTTCAGATGGAATCCATTTGTTTTTCCTCTAGTGTTTAGCTCTACAACGTTATTTAAGAAAAAAATGAAAATACCATTACTCAAAGCAAGTGTTTCTTCTTCCGGGATAACAATGCTGTTGCTGTCGTTTTTATTTCCTCCCTGGAAACGCATGGTTGTTTATCATGGCTCTCCCTCAATTATTCGGTGCTGGATTTTTTCGAATCCGAACTATTGTGAAGAGTCTATGTTGGCACGTTCTATTGAAAAAATGATGTTTGAAAGCTGTTTAATTGTATTGATAACTATAGGTCTTCTTGTGATTCTTCACAAAATAGAAGTAAAGAGAAACCCAAGCTCTTCCATAAAAAATAAATAATGTGAAAAGAATAAAGCTCTTCTGCTTCATTCGGAATGAGACACTTGACTCCGGCGCAGGCCTGCCTACGGTTAAAATTTATGCGGACGATTCAAGCATTGCTTACACCTACACCGATGACGGGAAGCTGCTACGCACGACGTGGGCTCGGGGCGCATGGAAGGGAAACGCCTACAATGCAGACGGTCTCCCAGTCGGCACCAGCTACAGCGACACCACACTCGCTATCTCGCTCGCATACGACGCCTTTCAGCGTCTCACTGCCGCATCCAACGCCTTCGCCGCCTATGCTTATGCCAACGACACCCTCGGCGCAGTCACGAACGAAACGATCACCATAACCGGCACAGCCAGCGTCCTTGCGCGTCATAAGGACGTATACGGTCGCGTCTCCAGTCTTACTGTAGCTGGCCTCGGTGAGGCTGGAAACCCTTCCTATTGTCTCGCGTACGCCTTCGACTCGGAATCTCGTCTGATCACCGTCTCCAACACAACCTTCACGGCCACCTACGCCTACACGCCAGATGGCTGGGAAGCAGGCTATGCCGTTACGCTAACCAACGGAATCATCCTCTCCCGAGCACTCACCCGCGATACCTTTCGTCGTCAACTCGTAACGGCCATAAGCAACACCGTAGACAACGTAGCGGTGAACCCACTTGCTTACAGTTACGACCTGCTCAACCGTGCCATCAAGCGCAACGACGATACCTTCGGCTACAATGCACGGTCTGAGGTGGCATCAGCATCTATCCTTTCAAACGCTTACACATTTGCTTACGATTTCATCGGAAATCATACGGCTTCATCTATCAACTCCGTTGAAACAATCTACGCCGCTAACAACCTGAACCAATATTTTCAGCTTTCAGTGCCTTTAGTGCCGTCAGTGGACAATCCCTCGTACGATCTCGACGCTAACATGCTCACTAACGGCCTTTGGTCGTACACGTGGGACGCAGAAAACCGACTAGCCTCGGCTTACTCCAACAGTGTCTGCATCGTCTCTAATGCGTATGACTACATGAGCAGACGTGTGGCGAAGTGGACACCGAGCCGCACGACAACCTTTGTCTACGACGGTTGGAATCTCGTCCAAGAAACAATCCAGAATCAGCAATCAACAAT
>CAZUAY010000391.1:0-2594 GCA_964618405.1 uncultured Lentisphaerales bacterium | reverse complement strand
GCATTAACGGGCCTGCGCTGTTTCTGAAAAACTGCACAATACAATACAATCTCGGCGGACAAGGCGGCGGTTTGCATACGGTGGGAGAAGTGGGTGCCCGCAATTGCCTCATTACGCATAACGAAACCACAGTTGGAGCTGGTGGATGGTTTCATTTTAAGAATCCGTCTATACTGAGCATAGACAATTGCACGATTTCGAGCAATAAGACCACTGGCACCAGCAACCCGGTCGGTGGAATCGTCACCTTCGCAGGGACGACTTATATCATCCGTAATTCCATTATCTATGGCAACGAATCCACGTGGGCTAATCAGAATTTTTACCTGCAAGGTAGTGGAACGGTTTCGAATTCCTGCTCCTTCCCTCTAATCGCCGGCGGAGATAACATCTCCTCCGATCCGAAATTTGTTTCCATGGCTAACGCCGACTTCCACTTACAGTCCGATTCGCCCTGCATCAATACGGGAACGAATCAGCCCTGGATGGCAAGTGCCCTCGATTTGGACGGTAAGAAACGTTTAGACTGGAAATCGGGGATTGTCGACATGGGCTCTTACGAGTTCTTACCTCCATATCCGACGGCAACCACGATTGTCATCCGGTAAAATAGCAGTTCAGGAGGCAAACCCCTATCTGAAGCCATCGAAATAATTTTTAACCCGTAACGCACAAAGAGAAATGATTAAACAATGATTATAGATGCACACACACATGGCATGCATGCAAACCGAAATTCAGCAGGGAGGCTTGCACAGCCGTTAATGACGGCCTGGGTTCCAGGAAAGATGACACCGCAGGACTATATTAAAAGTAGTGTTGAGATGGGAATCGATAAAATTTTGCTGCTGGATCCGCCGGACATAACGTTTGAGATGAAGAAAGTTTTCGGGGACTATGTCATTCCGGTTGTGCAGGTGGATATGGACATCGTCACACCTGACGATATTGACAAAATTTTCCAGCGCGGTGCCGTTGGAATCAAATTCATTTCACCGGAAAAGTCTTACGGTCATGACTCTTATTTCCCCCTTTACGATGTCATTCTTCAAAAGCGTGGACTGGCCGTTTTTCATACCGGATTCTTGGCCCATGATGTCTACGAGCCGGGCGGTTTGCACAACAGAAAGACCTACACGGACATCACGGATATGCGGCCGGCTGCACTCGACCGGGTTGCGCGCGCTTTCCCAGAGATGAAGATCCAGATGGCGCACTTTGGTAATCCATGGTGGGAGGAGGCTTGGAAGATGTGTTCCAGCCACAAAAACATCTACGCCGAGCTTTCCGGTGGGACGTCCTATCGCCGCTCCATGGATATGTGGGCACAGATCTTTTCGCCGGATGGAAAGCTTGACACGGGCGTGGTCGGCAAACTCCTTTTCGGGACTGATGGATCTTATTTCACGGAAGCTGACGGTTGCAAGGAGTCTATCCTGAACATGATGGATTTCCATGCTCGGCTCTTTGATCGATTGAAAGTTCCCGAGGAACTGAAACAGAAAATTTATCGTGAAAATATTCTGATGTTGACGACATTGAAGCGCTAAGTCAGAAGCCGAACCTGGAGTTGCCACAATGGATAAATTGAACATGCAGAAAATCAAATTATGAAAAAGACAGTAAAAAAAGGTGCTCCACAGCGTGCACAGTCGCCCACGAAGAAGGTTGTTCTCTTCGACATGTGCCAAGTTGATCTCAAAGGACGAAAATTTGACGTTGCCGTGCTGCCGATCGGAGCGACAGAGGTGCATGCCTTGCACCTGCCATTCGGCAACGACGCCATTCATGCATCAGAAATTGCGAGGCGTGCGGCCGAACGCGCAACTGAAAAAGGTGCTGGCATTCTCGTCTTGCCAACCATCCCGTTCGGCTGCAGTCCGGATGTGATGAGTTATCCGTATACCGTAACCGTAAGACCTACCACGCTTTTGCATCTGTTTGAAGACCTGATCGTTTCCCTTACCGCGCACGGGATCCGCAAATTCATCATTCTGAACGGACATGGTGGCAATGGTGGAACCATTGAGGCGCTGACGCGCGAGCTGTTCGGGAAATACGGGGCTTTCATCGCCGGACTCGACTGGTGGATGACCGTTTCCGACGTGGTCGCGGAAGTCCAAGAGACGGATGAACTCTCGCACGCAGACGAAATTGAAACCTCTGAATCGCTTGTCCTGTGCCCAGAACTGGTGCGCATGGACGTAGCGGAACGGACGCACACGAATCCGCCCCAGTTGAAAAAAATGATCAAGTACGGAGGCAGCTTCCGCCGTCCTTGGCACCTCTATACGAAAAACGGAGGGGTGGGCGATCCGACCATGGCGACGAAAGAAAAAGGTGAAAAGATCGTCAATGCCGCCGTGGAACGCATTTCAGATATTTTCGTGGAGCTTGCTCATGCCAAACATGACGGTGATTTCTTATATTAATCTCAGCCTGAACGGAATATTTTTATGAAGCAAGACACACCGCCATTCCCATGGCCGGATGCGAAAATTCCTCATTACACGGCTTACCGGGTCGCGCGGCCGCCGCAGCTCGATGGACGTCTGGATGAGCCCGTCTGGTGTGCCGCGCCGCGTTCATCGCGT
>CAZUAY010000390.1:0-2600 GCA_964618405.1 uncultured Lentisphaerales bacterium | reverse complement strand
TTCTCCCCTGTGGCTGGCCTCGGCGAGGCCGGAATCGTCCGCGATCACTGATCGCGGCTACAGGCTCGCCCACTCGCAACTCGCTACTTCTCCCAACACTGCATCCGGAAAATCTTGCAATCCTGTCTAAAAGATCCCACTCTCTCGACAAAGTTAGCGACAAAGCTAACGACAAAGTTTTTTTCAAACGAAACTACGCACTACGTACTCATCACTCGGCTTGCCGAGACGGCTGCGCCCCACCTCGCTTCGCAACCACAAAGAAACGGGGTTCTTTTGGGCGTTTTTTAAGAGCAGCTTTTCGACGCCTATGCTATACTGTACCTTTATTGTGCGCTACCGAATTTGTTTGAACTCTTTTCAGGAAGTAAGCATGAGCTCCAAATCCAACCCCATAACCCTGGCCGCTGTCGGCGACCTTTCCTTTTCCCGCGGAACCGAATCGACCTTTTTTGAAAAAGGCGCAGCCTATCTTTTCGAAGAAGTCTGCGATGATCTGGCGGCGGCCGATGTCTGTTTTGGCAATCTAGAGTCGGTCTTGATTCCGGATTCGTTTCCTCTCGAACGCGCTAGCGGGCGGCCCTTGCAGAGCCGCGATGCCGTTGTCGAAGCCCTTCGGCCGTTGCGGCTCGATGTTTTGCACCGTACGAGACAAACGTCTAAATGGATTTCCTTTTCCTCTATTTAGCCTATATTTTTCAGATTAAAGGGGAGTGTTATGTATGGTCAATGACGAAGATAAAGTCTTGTTGTCGCGAGCGAATAATATGGCGATTGCATGGTGCATTAATTCGCTAGCGTATTCAATCGTCTATCCTTTTATTCCGCTTTATTTGCATAATAGCCGTGGGTTCTCAATGGCTACGGTAAGCTGGATATTTCCTATTATGGGGATTGGCGCTATCTTGGGTCCCTTGGTCGCCGGACCTTTGGTCGACTTCTTGGGTCGTCGAATCATTCTTGTCTGCGGCCCTAGCATTCGGGGAGTGCTTTTCTTTTTATTAGCGTTTTTGGTTTATAAAAACAGCTCTTTTGTTAATTTTGCAATTGTTTTAATGTTGTGTTCTTTTGTTGGAACATTTTTTCAAAATGCTTCAGACGCTTACCTTACTGATTTAACGCCGTTGAACAAACGTGCAAAAATATACAGTCGAATTAGGGTTGGTACGAATGTGGGGTGGGCTTTTGGTCCGATACTCGGATCGTTTCTAGCACGTGCTCCATTTTCTTTCTTGTTTGCGTTAACAGGTTTTTTGTGTTTGAGCGGAGCGGCCTTCACTGCTTATACGTGTTCAGAAATAAAAGCAGCAGACTCGCAAGTTGGAACTGCGAATTTGCCAAACGCTAAGCAGTACAATGCTTGGAAGATACTCAAACATTATCAGTTCCTTTCTTTTGTATTTTTTTATTTTGTGATCATGATGTTGATTGCCCAGCTTTATTCGACAATGTCGGTCTATTCGACGCAAGTTGTCGGAGTCACGAGAAACATGTTAGGATTCGTCTACTCCGTCAATGGCTTTACAATTGTTTTTTTACAAATCCCCCTAACAACAATCCTCGATAAATACGGCTACAATTTATATCCTCGAATGATTCTAGGCGCTGCCCTTTATGGAATCGGTTATTTTGTACTTGGCTTCGCAACTTCAGCACTGTTTCTTATGGCTGTCGTTGGCGTTGTTACCTTAGGCGAAATTATTCTTAATCCCGCAGCGTATGCCTTGGTGAGTGACATGGCTCCTCCCAAGTGGGTTGGAAGATATATGGGGATATTTGGATTGTTGCGAGGCGTCGGCTATGCAATAGGTCCATGGATTGGCGCTCAATTGTTTGCTAGAATGACAGATAGGCCAATCGCGTTATGGAGCCTGTTATCGTCCTTCGCATGGGTTGCAATTGTTGGATTCATCGCGATTAACGTGGTTCAAAAAAGAAGGCTAATGTCCAAAAGTTTATGACGTGTCGTGCTGTAGAAAGCGAAGATGAAAACGAGCTTGGGATTGTCGCTGTAGCGTAATGATTTGGGTCGGTGGGTTTCGCACGACGGCCCGACAGGGCTTGCGCCGTTTTCGCCCAGTTTTGAGGCAGCCCAACTTCGACTCAGCTTCGAGTAATCGGTCAGGCACAGGGGTGTGTGCCTGACCGGTTACAGTCGCTAGTCGCTAGTCGCTAGTACTGTCCCGGACGACTCCGGCCTCGCCGAGGCCAGCCACAGGGGAGAAGTAGTGAGTTGTGAGTTGTGAGTAGTGAGTGGGCGAGCGATCAGTGATCGCGGACGATTCCGGCCTCGCCGAGGCCAGCCACAGGGGAGAAAAACCTGTAGCCGTTGATGACCGGTCAATGAGTCGTAATCCTAATCGTAATCCTAATCGTAATCGCTTGATCCAGTGGGGCGTGTGCCGTAATCGGTTGACCGAGGTTGCTGATTGTTCATGTTTGTGAGGGCAGAGGCTTGTCGAGTGGATTGTGTCCGACGCATGACGCAAGGAGGCAAGCCCTCCGCGCGGCAGCGCCGCGGAAAAACGAGGGGGTAACTTTTTGTATCCCAAAAACTTTGTCGCGAACTTTGTCGCAAACTTTGTCGAGCCTCCGCGAAG
>CAZUAY010000389.1:0-2619 GCA_964618405.1 uncultured Lentisphaerales bacterium | reverse complement strand
CAAAATCTGGAAAGCGTAATCAGAGTAGATGTTGCCCACTATCCACATAAAGAACCTGTCCCGTCACGGTCACAGCTCTGGCAAGATAAATTACGGCATCAGCGACATCCGATGGAATGCAACGCACCGCCAAAGGCATCGGACCAGCATACTCTATCAATTCAGGGGATACGGGAGGTATCACAGGCCCCGGTGCAACAGCATTCACCGTAACCCTCGGTGCCAGTTCAAGTGCGCCGCCGAGAGTGAATGCCTCTAGACTTTTTTTTGATAGCCAATACGGAAGCTGACCCTTTTCAGGTTTAGCAATGCGCCGATCCAGAATATTGACAACACGCCCGCAATAGTCATCCGGCAAGATCTCGCTTTCGATGGCAAGCGAGGCCAGCGTTTTCGCCAAGATGATCGGCGCGAGCGCATTCACATGCCACATCTCCTCAATATCCTCTACGGTCGACTCTTCAAGTGTCAGATGGGAAAAAATCGAGGCATTATTGACGAGAATATCAATCCATCCCGCGAGCTCCCATGCGGTACGCATAATCACTTCCGCTCCATAGATATTAGAAAGATCGCCGCAAACCAGCCACGACTGTCGCCCCATATCTCGGATTTCATCAACCAGGAGCTCCGCCTCAGGCCCCGAGTCACAATAATGCACGACAATGTCACAGCCTTCACGCGCAAGCGCCAGCGCAATTTCTCGCCCCAGCCTAACCGCTCCCCCAGTGACAAGGGCCACCTTATCTTCAAGCAAATTCATTCTCTACTCCTTTTCTGTTGACTCGCAAATCACGGTCCCAAATTCATAATTCGTAATTCGCAACTCACAACTCGCTACTCACAACTCACAACTCTCTCACTCTTCCCACGCCGATCCGATTGCCTCTACCGCCGCGTGCAGTCTGCCCGTGTCGAACGCCAAGTCTAAAACCGTATATCGCGAACGAATCATTTGCGCAGCAATCGCCGATGCCGCGCAACGGGTAGAATTCACACCGATCTCGCGGGGATGGATTGGACACCCTGCCACACGAAACATCTCTCGCATGCGTACAAAACTCATAATCTGTCGCTCCACCTTGGTCTTCATCTCATCCCACGAAGCGGCAATCTTGTCAAGCCGTGCCAAAAGTGCATTACCTTCTAAATACTTTGCCTTCGATTCGGCAATGATCTTATCTCCAAAAACTCCGTCCCCGAACAGCTTCCGAATCATGCTCTCTCGTTCAGACCATGAGGGATAGCGCGTCACAGCCTCTTCAATGTCTGAAGAGGTAAAATCTTGTGAAAACAAACTCTCCATCGCCGCAATCGAAGCAAGTGAGCCGATGGCCACCTTGAATCCGTGCGAAGGCTCTGTTCCGTCGGGCCGCTTCACGCCAGACATCTCCCAGAGATGCGAGAACATATGCTCACATCCGGACGCCGGGCGCGATGAATTCGCCGCCTGCATCGCAAAACCGGAAAGTGTCAGCCCTTCAAAAAGATCGGAAAACGCCGACCCTTCCCCGTTCTTCAAATCGTACGGATGGTTAATCCAACTCTCCAAGGGACCTTGCACCATGGACCAAGGCACATCGAGAATCGGCTCATTGCCCGCGCCCAAAACATCCGCGATGATCCAATCCGCTCCGGCGGGCACCTTCGCCACCAAGTCTGCATAGCCGGATGCCGTCAGCTCGTAGGGTGCACGCTGGAGCACAGCGAGATCGGCCAGAATGCCTAGCGGCGCACTGCACGGAACTGTTTTCTTAAATCCATCAATATTCATCGGAGCACCAGAGGACGCGTAACCATCCACGGATGCGGCAGTTGCCACGCAGAGATATCGCCGCCCTAGTCGAAAAGAAGCCACTTTGCAGATATCGTTGATCGATCCTGCGCCCACGGCGATCGCAATGGCATCCTGTTCCTTCAGATACGCCATAACCTTCCCGACGGCGGCGAGGTCAGCATGCGGTGGCTTGTCGAAGATAAAGGGTTTGACTACCTCTACGCCCTCCGCCCGCAAGGCCGCATAGACCTCCCGTCCTGCAGCGGCAAGCGTATTATCATCGGCAATGATGCAAGCCTTACGCCCTGAAAACAAGGTGTTGAACACCTCCGGAACACGCTCCAACATCGCCTCTCCTAACCAGAAAAGCTTGGTTTCAGCGGCGCTCAAAAGTGCTTTCTCGATTCTTCCCGTCATCATGGCGTGGCCCATCACGTGCTCCTAAATTTTCATTTTCTTGGCATTAAGATATTCTTTCTTCAAGTATAACAAACCCCTTTTATACTCGCAACAGGATTCGCCCAATTTCGCTAGTCTCTAGTCTCTAATCGCTAGTGGCAGAATGTCATATCAGCAGAACTCACGAATTTTTTGGGTTTCCGGTGTTTGTGGGGCGAGCTCGCAATAGAACGCGTTTCGGGCGATTAGTTTCAGCGCGTCATATACTTTTTTAGAGTCGGTGTTGAGCTTGCGGTATTGGCCCTAGACGAGGGTGTCGAGCCGAGAGGCCTCGCGGGGGTGCGCGTCAATTTAGTCCTCCGCGCGGCTGCGCCGCGAAAAAACGTTGGGGTAACTTTTGGTATGGATCGAGGACGAGGAGGACAGGCGAAGCAAACGGAGCG
>CAZUAY010000388.1:0-2625 GCA_964618405.1 uncultured Lentisphaerales bacterium | reverse complement strand
GATAGACTCTTGTAATAATTCCTGTAATAATTCTATTGCCTCTTGTTTTTTCATGCTATCCCCCTATATACTTTTATCATTGTTTAAGCGGTTTTATTTGAAATAAGCCAGGGCCAGTTCTTTAATAGCCTGGTCCCGGTCGTTGTTGCATAAAATGTCAATAGGTAATGAAGAATAACCCCTTGCCGCATAATCTAATAAATCAAAGTCAACTTGCTTTATATTTTCAAGCTCCACCCTTTCAATATCTAACATTATGTTTTTTATTTTATCCTGCATGGCCTCCAGGGCCTGGGCTCTTATATAGGCAGATTTCAGAAAGTTGGTTGTCTTGTCTTTATCTATATGTTTTTTGATACTACTCGCAAAAATAGCCCTTATTTGATATGGTGAAAAGGCGTCAAGCTCCAGGCCGTACGGCTCCCCGTTTATTCCGCCTGTTTCAAATACCCATTTTTCCAGGGGGGTGAAACCATCCTTTCCCCTTTCCCCGGGCTTTGGTGTATATTTATTCTGTTCTATTTCTTCAATAGTCAACTGTTCAGGCTGTATTCCTACACGTTCGATATAAACCCTTTTATCTATTCCTAAAGCCTGTAAAATATCTTCTGCCTGGTCTTTAAAAGTATCCGCTATACTATACCCGGACGGATCATAATCTGTCATTGTGAGAATATAAATATCATCTTTCAATTCACCCATGCCCCGGATTAAGTCCTCCATTGCTGCAAGTGAATTTTGACCTTTACCAGATAAACAGGAACAGCCTATTATTTGAGCAAATCTTGTAATGATGGGATAAATAGTGTCCTTTTCTGTGGTTAATATAATGTTAGGATATACGGCCCCCGTTACCTGGTAGCCATAAACCTTATTATTTATTGTATTATAAATAGGCTCTGGGTTTTCTCTGGGCCGGCTTGAATCAACTATTTTTAATTGCTTATATGTTATTTCCCCTGCCCTGACAAGTTCTGCAGCATAAAGAGAAAGTTTTGAATCCCATTTTGTTAATGCCTCTTCTGTCATATCGTCTTTTGTCAGTAGTCCCAATTTTGAAAGTATAGGCTTGACCCCATTATACCAAAAAGACCTTAAGGACCTTTCATAATCAACAGTCATAAAATCACGTTCATTTAAAATTATCGACCGCATCAACTCGGATTTCTTGACCCCTTTAAAATGAGTCCTTAACTCTTCTTCTGACATTTCCTTTAAGGAAGTTTTAAATTTATAATAAGTTTTAGCCATGCTGCCCCCGTATACTTATAAGATAGATTAAGCGGTCATACCCAGTTTTTCATCTGTGTTAAGCTCGCTATGATTATACATTTTTAAGGTTGTTGCTATATCTGAATGACCCATATATAGACTGATAGCCTGAATCTTATCGGGATATTTTCTAATGGTGTATGTTGCCCAGGTGTGGCGTAACGTGTGGGCCGATATTTTACGCCCTATTAAGGCCCCTATTTTCTTAATCTGTTTACTGATATAATCTGTCTGGTAGGGCTTGCCCCCTGCAGTTTCAAACAGATATTTTTCCCCCTGGAATAGCTCCAGGATAGAATTATAAAGCGGTTTACTGATTTCTACTTCTCTTGATTTCTTGCCCTTGCCCAGGACTGTTATTAGAACATGGTTCCCCTGTTCGCTGCAGTCGGTTAATTTAATACCGGTCATTTCCGACACTCTGCAGGCGGTCATATTAAGAAACCGAATAAAAGCCCGTTGCTTGTCTGTCCTGCAGGCCTGCAGCAGCTCTTTAAATTCCTGCTCTGATATTATCTTATTTTTCTGTATATGTTCAGTATTGATTTTAGGCGGTTTAATATCCTGGTCTATCTCTTTTAATTCGGCCTCAAGTTTCATTCTAAAATCAATATTAGCCTCTTTAAATAATTGGCGGACTCGCTTTTTAACTGCCTGCCTCATAACACTTATAGACTTGGCTTTATAGCCTGCTGTCTCCAGGTGTTTAAAATAATCCCTTATTGACTCTGAATTTATTTCCTGGTTCCCGGCCCTTAACCATCTTAACCAGGCTTTACAATGGCATGAATAATTGTCCTGGATAGACTCGATAATAGTTAGTTGGTAGTTGCTATCTGATATATTTATTAAGTTCATAAAGCCCCCTTTTTTAATCACTGTTGAATAACTTAACTATATTTAATATATACCTATTATGTACTTATGAAGTCAACAAAAAAATAGTGTCTTAATATAAAAAAAAGGCTTTGTTAGTCGGGGCTAATACGTATACTGATAGCAAACTTTAAGCGGTTAATAATAAGTTGAGCCCCGGACATGACCCCGGGGCTCATAGGAGCTTAACACATTAACAAACTTCACTAAAGAAGTAAGTCATTTATAATTAACCGGGGCACCACTCCCAGTAAATTAACTAATTAAGGGAGCAAATAAGCCCCGATTAAACCTGTTGTCCCGGCGTCAAAATCAATATTGATCTTGCCTGCAGCATCTTTAAATCTTGCTGACTCGATTACTACCATTGCCTCGCCTGTGGTCGCTGCTACTTCAAAAGTATAGTCCCCCAGACTTGACCGGGAATAATCCCCGGCTTTGATTGTTACGTCATGGGCTGAACCATGTGTATTCTTT
>CAZUAY010000387.1:0-2626 GCA_964618405.1 uncultured Lentisphaerales bacterium | reverse complement strand
CTGCTTGGAATCTGACAATTCAGACAAGGTTTGTTATCATGAGGAAAGTTAATAGCCTGTTCGTGGCGTAAGCCGTGTTTTTCACATGGCCTGTCACAACTGAAGTAAGATTGAAAACATGGATGATATGCGACATTTTCTAGGATGGGATCGGCCACTGACGGAGACAGTGCCGGAATTCCTTTTGAATCATGCAGAAGGTGGGTTTTGTGACCTGAGCGAAACATATCTTGTCGTGCCCACTCGACAATCAAGCTGGCGCTTACGAGCGGCTTTTCCAACGGTTGCGCAAGCCCGAGGAGTCGTGCCGCTCGGTCCTGAAATGATAACGCCCCCGGCTTTGCTCCAACCGATGACCAGCCCTGATACGGCATCGGAATTACAATCCTTGATGGCGTGGGCAACGGTCTTAAAGAACATTTCAGCCGATGAATGCCAGGCATTTCTTGGCACGAAACGCAATCATCCTGCCGGCACTTCATGGTCGCTGCCCATCGCCCGCCAACTTCAGAATCTGCGCCGAGAATTAGCCGATGGCGGTCTGACGATTGAAGCGGTAGCCGCAAAAGAATTGCTGGACATGGAACCGGACCGTTGGCAGAACATGGCTGAACTGGAACGCCGCTACACCCGCCAACTCGCCAATTGGAACTTACGTGACGCCCAGGCCGTTAAACTTGAAGCCGCGACCTCCGCACCGGTTCCGAAAGGTATCAAACAGGTTGTAATGGCGGCTGTGCCAGACCCACCCAAGCTCTTTCTAACACTTCTTGAACGCTGGAGCAAGGCAGGCGTGAATGTTGCTGTGCTGGTGGCGGCACCCGCTGAAAAGGCGGCAGACTTTGACAATTGGGGACGCCCCTTACCTGACGTCTGGGCCAAGCGAAACATTGATGTGAGCAACAGCGACCTCTGGCTGGAAGCCGGACCTGAGGAGCAAGCGGCGCGAATCGCGCGTGCGCTCAAAACAGCCGTAGGTGACGAGCCGCTCAATAAGCAAACTCAACACCTGCAGCTGGCAATCGGTGTACCTGACCGCGAAACGGTCGGTCCGCTGCAACGTGAACTTGACAATCTCGGACTATCCGCATTTGATCCGCAGAACCGCCCCTTCAGCGAGATGCCGCTCTACCGACTCATACAGGCACTGCTCGATCTGCGCGTAAATAATACTTACGACACCACCGCCACGCTATTACGTCATCCTGACGTACTTGCCACTTTTGATGAAGGAGCTGCTCTCCTCCGCACGTTGGACAAATACCAGGCAAACTACTTGCCAGTTACTCTGGCCGATTTCATCTCTCGTGAAGGCAAGTACGCCGCCCCGCCGCCTACTGAAGCGATTAGTCGCTTGAAAAGTTGGCGAAAACGATTGAATCAGGACGACTTCTCCGATGCAATGCGCGAAATTTTACAGGAAATTTATAAGAATCGCCTACTCTGCGCGAGCAATACCAACGATGCAGTTTTTCAGCAAGCGGTTGATGCGTTCGACACAATCCTACGTGAAATTGAAACAGCCGGGCCCGCTGCGCCTGCTAAGCATGAGGTTGCCGATGTGCTCATGGCGCGTCTACGCGAAGGACAGATCAAACCTGAACGCCGCAGCGAGCCGCTGGAGCTCGAAGGCTGGCTTGAACTGGCATGGAATAACGCCCCCCTGCTCTTTATCACCGGTATGAACGAAGGCTATGTCCCTGACGGACATGTAGGAGACCTCTTTCTCCCCGACACACTTCGGAAAGAACTCGGACTCCGTGACGATGGTTTGCGTGTGGCGCGTGATGCCTATGTGCTGACGGCTTTACAGGAGCAACGCCGTAAAAATGGACGCGTTGTCCTGCTGGTGGGTAAAACGTCGTTAGCAGGCGATCCGCTACGCCCTTCACGACTCCTCTTCCGTTGTCCTGATGATCAACTCGTTGAACGAGCCCGGCTGCTTTTCCGCGAACCGCCGGCATCTGAGGGCAACGTACCGTTTAGTAACAATATCAAGCTCGATCCGAATCTTCTCCCTCCTGACGCAATAAGCGATAAACGATCGAAAAAACTTTCGCCTACCCTCTTCCGGACTTATCTAGCCTGCCCGCTACGCTTCTATTTGGGACAAGTCCTTAATATGGAGCCGTGTGATGACCTCGCACGCGAACCCGACCCAAGAGCCTTTGGCACACTCGTTCATGACACACTCGATGCCATGGCTAAAGAGGGAGCTGACCTCTGGGGCTGTGGCGATCCGCAACAGTTGGGCAAATGGCTCGAGAAACATCTGCGCAAACAAGTTCGCGATCGGTATGGAACTCAACCCTGGCTGGGCGTTGAACTCGCCGTGGACAGCGCAGTACGCCGTTTGCATGCATTTGCCGACAGACAAGTCGTCTGGCACCGAGAGGGGTGGGAGATTATCCAGCACGAAGAGGAAAAAACGTGTACGATCGGTGGTCTCACCATCGGTGGATATATTGACCGCATTGACCGAAACATCCAAACAGGTGAGCTACTTGTACTCGATTATAAAACATCCGACAAGGCGTTAACGCCCGAGGACGTCCATTTCGCTCCCCAGCGTAATTCGGAACTGATTTCTGAAGCAAATGTACCCGAGGCTGCATTTAGAAAGAAA
>CAZUAY010000386.1:0-2644 GCA_964618405.1 uncultured Lentisphaerales bacterium | reverse complement strand
TAGTATCACGGCGTGATGCAATGTTCAACCTCATAAATCCACGACCTTCCATCTTACCAAACTGAACCCCTGTATTCATGCCGACGCCAGCTTCATGGATAAAGAAACGCTTGAGTTGCGCGTCTGTCATGTTCAAGCCACGGCAATCAAGCCACAAAAGATAGGTGCCCTGCGGCTTGATCAGTTTAATTACCGGCAGATGTTCTGCCAAATACGCTTCAACGCAGTCGCGAGTTCCTTCTAAATACTCCAGCAATCCTTCCAGCCAAGGCTCCCCTTTTTGATACGCCGTTTCAAAGGCGGCGATGCTGAAAGGATTTGAGGCACTGACATGAAAGGTGTCGAAAACTTGAATCATCTTGGCGCGTTGTTTCTCGTCCGGAATAATAAGCACGGAAAGATTAAGGCCCGCGATGTTAAAGGTTTTCGTCGGCGACACGGCCGTGATTACACGCGCAGGATTTTCTGCCACAGAGGCCGTGACGAGATGTTTGTTGCCAGAGTAGATCAAGTCGGCATGAATTTCGTCGGACACAATCAAGACGTCGTGTTTTTCTGCGATGTCCAACAGGCTCGCAAGCTCTTCTTTATTCCAGACCCTTCCGACTGGGTTGTGCGGCGAACAAAGCAACATCAGCTTGGCCTGTTTGGCGCAGTGCTCCAAATGGTCGAAGTCGATTGTATATCGGCCATCTTCCAGACGCAGCGGATTGGACAGTATCTTTCGCTGATTGTTCGTTATCGTTGAATAGAAGGGAAAATAAACGGGAGGCTGGACGATGACCGAGTCGCCAACATCCGTAAAAGCCATCACGGCGGCGTTCAAGGATGGAACCACGCCAGGGCAAAGAACGATCCATTCACGTTTGATGGTCCATCCGTGGCGTTTTTTCATCCATCTCATCACCCCCTCATATAAACTTTCAGGGAAGCATGTATAGCCGTAAATGGGATGCCGTGCCCTCTCGACCAATGCTTCTGTAATTGCGGGTGGCGCAGCAAAATCCATGTCTGCGACCCAGAGCGGAATCACGTCAGATTTGCCGAACACATTTTGTCGCTCGTCATATTTGACGCTATGACTCCCCGCTCGGTCGATCATCTGGTCGAAACCACTGGTGATCAATTTGGATTCAGGATCCCCTGCATGATGGGGTGAATTTGAATTGTTTTTTGTCATCATAGATATCCTCAAAAAGTAAGTTCTGTAGAAGGAGTGTTTGAATGAAAATGCAAAATGAAGCAAACATGTTAAGTTATAAAGTGGAGAAGCTGAGTCCACTGGCTTCGTGTTCTTCTTTTCTTCGTGGTGGGAAAAAGCAAGGGGGAGAATCGAAGTTATAGGTAAAATTGAAATCTATACACCTCTTCACGCCCTTCGTGGTGTCCTCGTTTAGAAGCAGGGTGCGAAATGTGCTAAAGAACAAAACGCTTAATACCCGATTTCAGATTCGAAACGTTAAAATTCATCAGTAGCCCAATCTTAATGCCAGAAAGCTTCATGTACGTAAGTAATTGCGCCTGATGAATACCCATGATGACATCAACACTCTTCAGTTCCAGAATCAATGTTTCCTGCACCAGAATATCGACTCGATAGCCGCAGTCTAATCGAAGACCCTTATACTGCACAGGTAGTGCTTGCTGAAGTTTAAAATCGATTCCACATTGCCTCAGCTCATAAGCCAAGCATTGTTCGTAAGTTGATTCAAGTAATCCTGGCCCGAGTTCGCGGTGAACCTCAATAGCACATCCAATTACCTGATTTGACAATGGGTCAAATTCCATAGATTCTCCTTTCTATCCCTTCTGATGCCCTCTCTCCACTCTCTCTTCCTATTATCTTGTAGTTTGGTCCACCACGAAGAAAAGAAGAACACGAAGCCCTTGGACTGAGATTCACAACCCCATTATTACAAGCTACTATTTCTTTTCGTGTTTTTCGTGGCTAAGTCCCCACCCTGTCACTCACTCCCAGCTTTCCTATTTAAAAAATCGATCAAGATCGTTTTTCCCAGACTGTCACCTCCGAAAGAGAATGCTGGAATTTTCGTTTCGTCTCACGAATCACAAAAGGAACAGATTCTGGCTCTTGAATGAGCTTAAAATGTTCGCCGAGAATCGTCTTCAGGCCATCGAGCGTCGTGACGTTGTCGCCATCTTTTTTGTAACCCCCAATCCACAGTTTTTTCTCCGTATGCTCCGTCACCCACGTATAAGGCGATGCAATGATGAGGATGCCGTCTGCTGTTAAACGTGAATGAATCGTGTTCAGCAATTTTGCCGGATCATAAAGACGATCGATCAGATTCGCCACGAGAATCAGATCGTAGCCGGTGAAATTCGGTTTCAGGTTGCAGGCATCACCTTGGAAAAATTCGACCTTGTCCTTGACGCCATCTAAGCCGAGACTCGTTAGTGAGCGCTCTTTATAGGAGACGAGATCACCTTCATCGGTGAGCGTATAACGAAGCGTACCCTGTTGCGCCAGTTGCACACCTAAGCCAATGAAGCGAGTGGAAAAATCCACCCCCGTTACGTGTACAAAATGGCGTGCAAGTTCAAACGTTGCACGCCCTGCCGCACAGCCTAGGTCGAGTGCCTTGTGCGCGGGTCGATCGCCCATGACCGCAATGGCCATTTT
>CAZUAY010000385.1:0-2669 GCA_964618405.1 uncultured Lentisphaerales bacterium | reverse complement strand
GGTCGAACTCCTGACCTCTTGAATGCCATTCAAGCGCTCTACCAACTGAGCTATAGCCCCACTAACGTGGAAAACAAATCCGAGATTATCACATCCATTCTTAGACTGTCAACAGAACATTTCGGGTGCGCGATTCAAGGGGCGCATCCTCGTTCCGTTGACCTGTCCGTTTGGATTTGCTCAGAAGCACCACGTTTACTCGAAAGCGGCGTCGCGCGGAATACCGCTTGCCGCCGCACTCCAAAATCGGCCATCTTGGAGTGCGGTGACAACCGAAGGGCGGCACCGCTTTTCGCATGTCTGTCGGCGGCGTATGTCTTCGGCTTGCAAACCCATCGCCTATGCGAGTCAACGGAACGGGGATGCGCCCCGATTCAAGCGCGATTCAACGGGGTTGAATCGCGAACCCGTCGCGAGTTGCGAGTTGTGAGTTGCGAGCCTGTAGCCGTGATCGGTGATCGCGGAGGGTTCCGGCCTCACCGAGGCCAGCCACAGGAGAGAAGTTGCGAGTGGTGAGTTGCGAGACGGTCAAAACGCTCACACGGGGTGATATACTGCCAAGCCATCATTCCGATCGAGGCAGCCAATACGCGAGCCGTCGCTACCGTGAGGCCCTCCCATGGGGGACTCCCCTTTCGTCCTCTCAGAGAAGCCTCGGCTTCCTGAGTCCCTAGGACGGCGACGAGAGAAACACGACGAAAAGTTTTCCCCACTCGCAACTCGCCACTCGCAACTCGCAACTGTTATCGGGCAGTCAACGGGGGCACCCCCGGTCACTGACCGATTACTACTCTTTCACCGAAAAGACTTGCCAGAGCAACCTCGTCTGTGAAAACATGGCGTACAGGAGAAGCTTTCTGGAATGAATGAAGTTTTACGAGAAAAACTGCGTACCATACCCGACAAACCGGGGTGTTACATTATGCGCGGCAGAAACGGCCGGATCATCTACGTCGGCAAGGCGGTTTCGTTGCGCCGTCGCGTCCAGAGCTATTTTCGCCAATCTACCTTCACCAAAGCATCCCCGAAATTACGAAGCCTCGTTAATAGCGTGGAAGATCTCGACGTCATGGTTGTACGAAACGAAGCGGAAGCCCTTCTCACCGAAGGGAAACTGATCAAGGACTATAAGCCGCGTTTTAATGTCGTGTTCCGAGATGACAAGCGATATCTGGCCTTAAAAGCGGAGACCCATCTGGCCTGCCCAAGATTTTCCGAATGCAGAATTGTTCGCGATGACGGCAATGAATATTTTGGTCCCTTCCCCTCCTCAACAGTGGTTCGTACCGTGAAGGATTTTGTTGAGCGTTATTTCGGTATCCGAAAATGTACCGTGAACCACCCCGAGGCAGAGACGTATCGACATTGCCACAACGACAGAATCGCGCAGTGTTCAGCTCCTTGCAACGGCACCATCAGCATGGAAGAGTATCGCGCACGATTCACGCAGGCATGCAATTTCATCCGAAGCGGAGACCCTGCCGTCATGGCCAGCCTCAAAGCGACGATGACGGCGGCGGCGGCCGAACAAGACTTCGAAAAAGCAGCGCAGATACGCGACACCATTTTTGCCATCAACGAGATGGTTAAGCAACGAGCACGCGTGGTGACGCCTCCCGTGATCAAGCGCGAGAACGCGGCGGGTGGCTGTGCAGAGTTGGCGACGCTCTTGCGATTGCCAACGACTCCCCATGTCATTGAAGGTTTCGATATTTCACATATTAGCGGGACTCTTACCGTCGCCTCAATGGTCGTGTCGGTCGATGGAATCCCAACGCCCCAGCGCTATCGACGATTTCGTGTGCGGACCGTTCAAGGAATCGATGACCCCATGAGCATGGCGGAGATCGTCAGGCGTCGCTACTCGCGCTGCATTGAAGAAGCAACGCCCTTGCCTGACTTAATTATGGTTGACGGCGGCATTACACAATTGCGCGCGGCTCGGGCAGAACTTAAAGCGCTAGGCATCGGCCATCTCCCAACGGTGGGACTTGCCAAGCGGTTCGAGGAGATCGTCGTGGACTGGGAAGATTCGGAATCGATTCTGCTACCGCGCGAGAGTGAAGCCCTCAAGGTGCTGATCCGACTTCGTGATGAAGCGCATCGCTTCGCCATCACCTATAATCGAAATCTTCGACTAAAGAAGATTCGGGAATCGGTGCTCGATGAGATCGATGGCATTGGAGAGGCTCGCAAAACACAATTGCTCCTCAAGTTCGGCTCGGTGAAGCGGATCGCCGCCGCATCGGAAGCGGACATCGCCTCCGTCAGCGGCATAGGTGAAGTTCTGGCTCGCGAGATTAAGGCTGTAGCGCAACGTGCCACAGGGGATAAGTTGTGAGTGGCGAGTTGTGAGTTGTGAGAGCGAAGCCTTGACTTGTCAGTGAATCGTGAGGGGCTCTAATCTTCATTGTAATCCGTTTCATCAGAGCGATTACGAGTACGAGTACGATTACGATTAGGATTAGGATTAGGAACACCGCCAGTAACGGAGCGGGGACATTCCTGTCCCCGAACGTCGGGGGTTAGAAAACCCCCGCTCCTTTTGCTTCGCTCGTTCTCGCCCACTCGCAACTCACAACTCACAACTCGCTACTCGCTACTTCTCCCCTGTGCCTGAGATTTGCTCTGCTGTGCTATCAACCCAGTTGTCGCAATAAGCGCGATGC
>CAZUAY010000384.1:0-2671 GCA_964618405.1 uncultured Lentisphaerales bacterium | reverse complement strand
AACGGCAATAGTAGGCAGACCAACCGGTTAGCTCGGAAAACAGCGTTGCATGATTTTGGTAGACAGGTGTGCCCGAATTCAGGTTGGTATTCTTCTCCGTCAATTGGAAGAGTGCAAATCCATCTGCGTTATCGTGATTGAAAAAACCGTAATACGCCAATTTTGATGGCAGAATGTTGCTCGTGCTGTGTTGCTGGTGCGTGTACGGCTTCTGATCAATCGGCGCCATCAGGCGCAAAACCGCCACGTCTTCCTCATCGTTCGGAAGGATCCCAGTTCGCTCCGGCGCGATGAAGGTATGAGAAAAGATGTCGGCCAGAAAGACGAACTGGCAATTTCGTATGAAGAAACAGCGCATGTCCTTCAGGGTTTCTAGTACGGAAGACTGGTAGAACCAAGGTAATGAAGCGTAAAACCGGTAGACGACTCGTGCGTAAACAAATTCCGAAGGGTCCCGTTTGATGTCGAGATTCGTGTGATCGGGGTGGGGCCAAACGATACCCCATCGCGTCATTTCCCAGAAAACAGGACCGGCGATAATCTGGCTTTCCGGGTTTTGCCAACCGAAGGCGTAGTTCCAGTCAATCAGGTCAATGTCTTCCCCTCCGGCCAGCACATCATAGCCATTGGTGATTCGCTCGGGGTAAGCAGCCCAGCAATTCGGTGCCCAGTGGCAGCAATCTCCACCCTTATCTTTGTTGACGTCCCACTCGTGGTGATGCCAGGACTTGTTTGCGCCCTTACGATTCCATATATGCCAGATTTGGCCGCTTTGCGGCATCGTCTCGATCTTGTAGAATTCGTTTTCCAGAATATAATGCTGAGGGCCTGCATCTCCTTTCGTGACCTTTAAAGGGCATGGGTAGATGCGCGGTTCACTCTGCGGATTGCCATAATACAGCCGAAACGCTACCTCGCTGTGCGCGGGCACAGCATCGGCAAGAAAGGCCACACGTCCTGTCAGTTGTTCCGCTTGAGAGTTAATTTCGTAGAATTGAGACGGGATCTCTTCTAACCCTTCAGAACCAACACAGACAATCCTTAATTCGGATTCAGGGCGAAACCCTTGATCCGTCGGTACGGAAAAGGGCTGGTCTATCGGTTCCTGTTGACGAGCGAGACCGTCAGTTTCACGGACCGTTAGGGTCTGGTAGCCAGCCCAACCGCGGTCATCAAAAGATGCTTTGGATGACGTCGTCATGTTTATCGAATCCCCGCTTTTTCGTAGAAATGGGCAAAACGACCGCAGGGCAACCATTCCGGAGGCTCAGGCGGAATCGATCCCGCCAGAAAGTGAGGATGTTGCGTAATCGTCAAGGGCTGGTTCAGGCGCTTACCCAAGGCTTCGATGCGGTTGAGCCATTGTTTTTTCTCGTCCCATTCGCTCATGTGGATCGCATTGGATTGTGTGTATACGGTTCCCTTGGGAATCGTGACAAGGTTCTCCGCGAGACGGCGGTTCTTAACGTACACGGGGTCGCGGGACCACGAGAGGAGCCCGTTAGCCTGCCGCACAAATGTCGCCGCACGGTAATGAGGAGCTGGCTGGTCGGGAGAACTGGACTCGTTCCGCAATCGGATGCCAGACAAGGCGTAGTCGAACCGAAAGCCTCGCTTGCGAACTGTACTGATGAAGCCATGCCACGCGAGGTCATAGGGAAGAAACCCGCCGAAAAGCACTTCAGGGAGCCCTTGGGTGTAGTCGGACGCGACGAGAATATGGCCCACCTCCTCCAGATCCGAAGCTGGAAGCGTGGGCGTGACCGGACGGAAGCAGTAGTGGCTAAAGCAGTTCTGGTTGACGGTGATCCAGTCCTGATGAATGCCGTAGACGGGCGTGTCCGCGTGGAATTCCAGGCGACTGGAAACCAGAAAATAAGGTTTATCGGCAAAGAATTTATAAGCAATTTCCAACGTGGGGGAATGCTCTGTAGCCTCGCGGCCGGCTGGGGCAAGTCGGCCCCGGCGGATCATGGAAAAGAATAGCGGTCCCTGCACACAGGTCGTCGCTGGGTTCTGCCACAACCCGGCGTGAGCCAGCCTGAGGTCTGTGGGCGCGTCTTTGTCAGCCATCAAGACTTGAACGCCGCCTTGAAGTAGCCCCTCGGGCGTCAGGCTTTTCACGTGCGTGTATTCCAGCACCGGAAGCTTGATGGTCAGCCGGTCGAGTTGTCCACTGCGAGGATCAGTGCTCACGCAGTAGTGCCGATTTTCGATCGTATAGCCACACCCGTTTCCAGCGACCGAAAGATCGGTTTCGATGTCTCGCTTGGGTGCTGCTGGATTGTCGTACAGAAGGCCGACACGTTGCGTGGCGTGGGGAGGAAGGGACGCCGTGAAAGCCACGCGGAACGTTGTGATCGATCCGTGTTCCTGAATGTTGTAGACTTGACAGGGTACCTCCTGCCCCAGCCGATTCCATGCCGGTTTCAGAACGACCCGCAGATCGCGAGCCAAGGTCTGTGCGCAGTGCGTTTCAACCGCCACGTAGGTATCGATAAATTCGTCTGGGCGTTCGTACGGACTGTCCGAACGAATCAACAAGGTCTTCTCAAAGTTCCAGCCCTTATATTTCATGTCAGTCTCAATTTCAACCGTTGTACTTTATAGGAACTGCCAGTTCGCGAGTGAAGTGGATGTAGGGAAAGCACTCCGGTATATGCGAATCCCA
>CAZUAY010000383.1:0-2723 GCA_964618405.1 uncultured Lentisphaerales bacterium | reverse complement strand
GGAATTGAACTTGCGACAAAAAAGTAGAAAAAATCTCAATTTAGCGAGGTCTGGAATTCACTGCTTCCAAAATTGCTGAGACCGTCTTGCAACTCGCCATCTCCCGTCGTAGCGCGACAGCGCCGGGGAATCCCGCAAAATATTTAAACAAATAAAGACGGAAGCTACAGGCGGCGAGGTCCTCGGGGCTCTGTGAAGATTGGGCATCGTCGGGCGAGGTTCGACGGATCATCTCGTGGTACTCGATCGCGAGTGCCAACTGTGCCTTGAGCGCTTCCAGTGCCTCCTCAAACGTCCGGCGAGCTGGCGTCACGCCCCCACTGTTGTGGTCTAAAGCGCACTTGATTTCGTTGAAGAGCCAAGGGTTGCCGATCGCACCGCGTCCGACCATCAATCCAGCAGCTTGGGTAGCGGTCATGAGGGCCACCGCATCTGCTGCGCACTGAATTCCACCATTGACCACCACAGGCAGTTGAGTGGAATGAACGGCCTGTGCAAGGAGGTCCAAATTTACTGCTCCCCCGTGACCCGCGGAGGCAAAGCGACCGTGTAAAGATAGGCCAGCACCTCCTGCATCTTCAACAGCTTTGATGACGTCGAAGATTGTTACTGCGCTGGGATGGAGTCCGATTCGTGTCTTGACCGTTATGGGAAGCCTCGTTTCGGCAACCATCGCCGCAACCATACGACCGATAAGTTTAGGGTCGTGCATGAGTGCCGCGCCGCCTCCACATTTTATGACCTTAGGAACAGGACAACCTGCATTCAAATCAATTCCGACCAATCCTCCATAGTCGGTCGCCACTCGCGCGGCCAACGCCAGAGAATCCACGTTACCGCCGTAAAGCTGAACGATAAGCGGACCCTCTTGTGGAAGTCGATCCATGAGGAATCGAGTTCGAACGGAACCACGTGCTAACCCCTCGGCACTCACCATTTCTGAGTAGCAGACATCAGCACCCATCCGGTAGGACATCACACGCATAGCAGCATCGGTGACCCCAGCCATGGGAGCGAGGTAGAGCACAGGCGATTTCATTTACAACACCATGACGTGAAATCTAGCGTACACATCAGCCGCGTTTAGCTAGAGCCACGTAATCCTCAACCGGATGAATGCACTTGTAGGCCGGACGGATGATCTTGCTGTTCGTATTGAGCTCTTCGAGCCGATGGGCACTCCAACCTGGAATGCGACCGATGGCAAAAAGCGGTGTAAAAAGATCCGTCGGAATACCGAGCATTTTGTAGACAAATCCAGAGTAAAAATCTACATTAACGCAAATTCCCATTTTTTTCTTCGATCGTTCCTTGAAGAGTTGGGCACCTACTTCTGCCACGAGCCTGTATAAGTTAAATTCGGATGCGAAGCTTGTGTTTTCCTCGACAAGCTGCGCCGCCTTCGCTTCAAGAATTTCAGCCCGAGGATCAGAAATTTTGTATACAGCATGCCCGAGACCATAGATCAGGCCGCTACGGTCGAAGGCCTCCTTGTTAAGCATCTTATTCAGATAGTCCGTTATTTCCTCGCGGCTACTCCAATTCTTCACGTTCTCCTTAATGTTCTCCATCATTCGAGCAACCTGAAGGTTGGCACCCCCGTGGCGGGGTCCTTTGAGCGAAAGAATCGCCGAGGCAATCGCCGAATACGTGTCCGTAAAGGTGGAGGAGACCACATGGGCTGTGAACGTTGAGTTGTTGCCGCCGCCATGATCGGCATGCAACACAAGGCAGAGATCAAGAATTTCCGCCTCAAGCCTCGTATAGGCACTGTAAGGGCGCAACAGGCAGAGAATGTGTTCGGCGGTGCTGAGACCGGGATCCGGAACACGCATGTGCAGACTCTGCTTCAAAAAGTAGTGGGCTTTGGCCTGGTAACCGTAGACGGCAAATGTCGGAAGCTGGGAGATCAGAGCGAGGCTCTGCCTAACAACATTTTGAATCGAAACATCGTCTGGATCATGGTCAAAGGCATAGGATGCCAAAACGCATCGTGCCAGTTTGTTCATGACGTCGGGACTGGGCATGTGGAGGATCGCCTCTTCCTTAAACCCTTTCGGCAACGGACGCATCGCATCAAGCAAAGCCACGAATTCATCAAGCTCGGTTTGCGACGGCATTCTCCCGAAAATCAGGAGAAAAACCGTTTCCTCATAACCCAATCTTTGGTCCGCCTGAAACCCTTTAACGATGTCACGCAAATCCAAGCCCCGATACAGCAAGACGCCGGGAATCGGTTGGATCTCCTGTTCCACCATGGAATAACCAATCACAGACCCGACCGTGGTCAGACCGACAAGCACGCCGGAACCATCAGCATTTCGGAGACCACGTTTAACATTATACTGACGATACAGCTCCTGGTCGATGTTGGTCGACGTGCTGACCATTTCCGAATACCTGCCAATTAGGTTTTGGTCAGGCTTATATAAATTGACATCTGCGTTGAAATTCTCGTCCATAATGATTTCCTAAAGTTTTCACTCGTTGGTTACAAAAACATAACCTAACAAAGTGTGAGTCGGAAATCTTACCATCTAAAAACACCGAGAACAAGATAATACGACAGAGCGTGAGTTACGTACGGGAAGGGCCTTCCTGTTCAAAAGACCCTTCCCTCGTGATCGTTACCTCAGTCCTCAGTGGTATACCGCATCCAGAGCGACACCACCAGCGTGTTGTCAGAATCGCGCCAGCCGCCGACCCAGTACCAGCGGTTCCAA
>CAZUAY010000382.1:0-2755 GCA_964618405.1 uncultured Lentisphaerales bacterium | reverse complement strand
CGTAGTGCGCAGTGCGTAGTTTCCGTAGGGGCTCTGCCCCAGACCCCGTTTATTACGTAAGCGTCCGGTGAACCCCATTCAAGCAACTCACTACTCGCAACTCACTACTCACTACTTCTTGGCACTAGAATTGGCTAGAACCTAGGGCCTGAAACCTAACACCTTCTCCCGGCCTGCGTCAAAGCCAACCTGAAGAACGAGGCGGCGACGTGCGATGCGCGTGCCGAGTGCGGCTGGCCGAGACGGCCGAGCCCCACCCTTTGGAGAAGCTGTGGCTGGCCTCGATGAGGCCGGAATTGTCCGCGATCACCGATCGCGGCTACAGGCTCGCCAATTCGTAATTCATAATTCGTAATTCGTAATTTTCTCCCCCCCATTCTTTTCTGTGCAAAGACCTCCTTTATCCGCTATAATCTTCTTTGTTTCAATTCCCAATTCCCAATTCCCAATTCATAATTCGTAATTCGTAATTCATAATTCATAATTCTCTCCATGCATTCCGTCACGATCACCCCCTCAGCTCTCACCGGCGACATCGAAGTTCCACCATCCAAAAGTCTCCTGCACCGGGGTCTCGTCTGCTCTGCGCTTGCTGGCAACTTATCGCTGTGCGTACTCCCCGATGAGGCCGTCATGTCGGAGGATATCAAGGCTACGTTAGATTGCCTAACCCAGATTTTGAAATCAAAATCGGCATCGGATCCCGTCAAATTATTTTGCGGCGAATCGGGAACCACGCTACGTCTACTTGTCCCCGTTCTCGCCGCGCGAGGTATCGACGCCATTCTCGAGGGCTCCGGCCGCCTCCCCACTCGCCCGCTTGCCGAATACAAAGAGGCATTCGAAGGCCATCATACGAAGCTCGACTTTCCGAGCAACGACGTTTTCCTGCCACTCCATTTACACGGTCGCCTCACACCTGGACGTTTCACCATCCCTGGAAACATCAGCTCGCAATACATCTCGGGACTCTTGCTCGCCCTTCCGCTTCTCGATTCAGATTCTGAAATTGCCCTGACGTCTCCCCTCGAATCGGAGCCCTACGTCAACATGACACTCGACGTCATGCGCCACTTCGGCGTCTTCGCCGAACGCAATGCTGATGGCTACCGTGTCCCGGGCAACCAACACTACCACGCCACCACAAAATATATTCCAGAACCCGACTTCTCACAAGCCGCCTTCTGGCTCCTCGCCGCCTATCTCGGCAATGGGGTCAGGGTGCAGACTCTGCCACCGAAGACTTCGCAGGGTGATCGCATCTACGCTTACATGCTGGAAAAGCTCCAGAACACAGAAGAGAATGGCGTCTGCGAGCTGGATGTTTCGCAAACCCCCGATCTTGTTCCCGCTCTCGCCGCTGCCGCCGCCGTGACCCCGGGCGAAACCCGCATCGTCAATGCAGCGCGGTTGCGCCTCAAGGAAAGCGACCGTCTCGCCACGACGCAGGCCATGCTCAACGCATTCGGCTTTCAGGCTGAGACGACCGAGGACGGCATGGTCATCCATGGCAGCACGCAACGCCCTCGCGCTTGCACAGTCGATGGATGTCGGGATCACCGCATCGTCATGACCGCCGCCATGCTGGCAACCCGCGCCGACGGCAAGGTCACCATCACCGACAGTCAGGCGATCGACAAATCGTACCCGACTTTTTTCAACGACTTTATTAAAACAGGAGGAATCGCACATGAGTTCAATGTGGGGAAATAAAATACGGATCAGCCTCTTTGGCGAATCACACGGTCCCGCCCTCGGGGTGGTTGTCGATGGTCTGCCGTCAGGCTTCGAGATCGACATGGAGCAGATCGCTTCGCACATGCGTCGCCGCGCGCCGGGCAACTATGCTTGGTCAACTCCGCGTCAGGAAGGCGACCGCGTCGAGGTGCTTTCTGGCATGTACAACGGAAAGACCTGCGGGACACCGCTTGCCGCGATCATTCGCAACACAAACACGCGCGCCAGCGACTATACACGGTTTCTCACCAAGCCACGGCCGGGCCATACCGATTTTACAGGTCGTCTGCGCTACAGCGGTGCAAACGATCCACGAGGCGGTGGTCATTTCTCGGGACGCGTCACAGCTCCGCTCGCTTTTGCCGGTGCCATCTGCTTGCAGATACTCAAGGCGCGTGGCATCATTGTCAGCGCACACATTTGCGAGATCGGTGGCGTTCACGATGTCGCCGTCGATGAATCCAACTACCCCTTCGATATCGCCGCCAAAGACTTCGCCGTTGTCGACGATGCACAAGGAGAACTGATGAAGGCGGCCATCGCAGCAGCTTTCGAAAGAAAGGACTCCGTTGGCGGTGTTATCGAAGCCGTTGCCACCGGTTATCCAGCAGGCATCGGAAGCCCCTTCTTTGAACGTGTTGAAGGTCGACTCGCTGGGATGATGATGTCGATCCCCGCCACCAAGGGCTTCGAAATCGGAAGCGGCTTCGCTGCGTCCCGCTCCAATGGATCGATCAACAATGATAAATTTTATTATAACGACAAAGGTGAAATCTCCCGCAGGACGAATCATGCTGGCGGCACCGAAGGCGGCATTTCCACGGGCTTGCCGATTGTGATCCGCTGTGCCTTCAAGCCTACCTCCTCGGTCGGTATTGAACAGGACACCATCAATCTAGAAACAAAGAAAAACGATAAACTGGAAGTGGAAGGCAGGCACGATCCCTGCATCGTGCCACGCGCCGTTCCTGTCGTCGAAAGCGCGATGGCCCTCACCCTGCTGGATCTGTTGCAATAG
>CAZUAY010000381.1:0-2776 GCA_964618405.1 uncultured Lentisphaerales bacterium | reverse complement strand
TTCCTTTGCCTATTATCAAGGGATTGATTTGTTGTTCGAATCCATGCCGCTTGCGTTGGCGCGTTGTCCAAAATTACGCTTCATCATCATCGGTGGATCGGAGGCAGAAATCTCGCATTGGAGACGGTGGTTGGAGGCGCGCGGCTGTGGCGACCAGGTGTCATTCATCGGCAAACGGCCTCCAGATGTGCTTCCATGTTACTTGGCTGCCTCGGATATTTTGCTGTCGCCACGAATTGCAGGTGTCAATACGCCGCTTAAGTTGCTAGACTACTTGAAAGTTTCGCGTGCCATCGTCGCGACCGACCACGAAGCGAACCGATTGATTCTTGATGAAAAGACGGCTGTGCTGACGGCTCTCACGCCGGAAGCCTTCGCGGACGGCATTGTGAAGGTGGCCGAGGACGCAGCGCTACGAACGGAGATTTCGTCGAACTGCCGGAGACTTGTCGACGAGAAGTACAATTTTAACGTTTTCCGCGAAGGGCTTCGACTCTGCTACGCGGATATTACCCAAAAGACTGGGGGCAGGGTGTAGACTCTGCCACACGATTGATTAAACAACTTATTTTGATTGGAGCACATATGAATAGTAATGAATCAGACTTGGCGAAGGATCTCGAAAAAAAATCATCAGCCGTTACGCTTTCCGACATGGAAATGTTTATTTTCCCTGACTTGATCTACAGCCTGATGTTGGCGAACATTATGTCGCCCATCCTTTGGCGTTGGAAAGACGATCCTTGGTTCAAGGGGATCAAGCGCAAGGGCGAGATGGCGCAAATGAACCGTCTCAAGCAATACATCATGGATCATTACTCCTTCAATCTCGACCTCGATACATGGGGGCTCACGACAAAAGAAAAGGAGCTGGCGCGCTTTGAGGGCATTGTGGATACCACGACGCTGGCGCAATCGAATGCGCTCTTCGGATACGAAGGCGACAAGTATTATTTTGATATCGATATTCGACGTCATTTTGGGCTCGATAAGTACGAAGGTTTTGTCATCCCGTATTGGAAAACGGAGACCATTGAAGCGATGTCCGCGTTCTACCGCCGACCGGGCTACCATGCGGGTGCTGGCGAATGTGTTTCACTCGCTGCGATTTATGCCGCCTCCCTTTTTGTTGTGCTCGACATTCCGCTCGAGGACATTTATATGATGGCCACGCCCTTGCATTCCCAAAATTTCGTCGACCTTGGCGAAGGGATTATTACAAACAACCGTCGCCTCGTTACCAAAACGATGTGGTTCAACGGCACTGCACTTTCGGGGCAGGCAAGACGTTCGATGGAGCACGAGCGAATCACGCTCGTAGCGCATGAGAGCGGAACCATTCACATCATGTATCCAGATGCGACGATTGCTCCTGAGGCATACGCAACGTTTAAAGCCAAACTTAGTCGCTACCTTTCGACCGAGCTGACGCCGGAAATGCTGGGCAACTTTCTGCGGCAGTCACCCCTCAGCCATCGCTGTTTCTTAGTTCGCCTTGAGCGCAACGGCAAGAATCTCTATGTGCCGCTTGCTCGTGCCTTCGAGTATGAGCGTGATTGCCCTTACAAGGTTACCGACAAGACATTGCCGCTGTTGTTGGCTGAGATGGATCATGACGAGTTTTCAGAGCGATCGTGTGACCAGTGCATTGTGCTGAATGATATTCAGGATTATCTGACGGCCGATCCCGTTGACATTGACAACCCCGAAGATGTTGATCGACTCATTGCGCGCTTCAAAACGAAGTGCATGGACGCGGACATGACGGTCCAGTCGTTAATAAACTTCTGCCATCTTGTACCCCGAATGCCAGAAGCTTCTGAGAAGAACTTCCTCCGCGATCAGGCGCCACTCGAGATTGTTCCTGGGATGTCACGCGAACAAATCATTGCTCGGGTCGAGACAATCCGGGAGCAAAATGAATACTGCCGTTTGGCGTTTTACGCCTATCGTGATCTGGGTCGTACGGATTCACTTCCGTTCATGAAAGCCGCCATCGAACGCAATCCTGTTTGCGTTGATGAAAGCGAAAAGAAGTGTCCGGATGAGGCTTCGCTGATTCAACATATTGAGACCTTTACAAACGAGTCCATCTACGAAGAAGCGGGAAGGCTTGCGCAACCTGATGAGGTTTGGAACTTTAGCACCGGTGATGGACTTGAAAAAGCGCTTATGCTTGGGGTCATTCTCTTGGCGCGAAATAAGCAGTCACTGACCGTTGAATCACTGCCAGGTGAGGCTGTGCTTCTCCGTGCTGACGGCACTCGCGTCGCGACTTTCCCTTCGTCAAAAGTAATAACGGAGAAGAAGTTAGCTGTTAGAGCGTAGGGCGCTGCATAAGGCTGTACTCATTGGTGGTAAGCAAATGCGCATCAAGTGTGCGCCTACCACTGAAGGTAAGATTATGGCGAAGCCAGTGCAACTGGGAGAACAGGCATCTTGCCTGTTTGACGCAACAGAGGTGTATCGGCACAGGCAAGATGACTATGCTCCCAGTGTTGGTGACGCGGCGACCTCGCCGCGAAAAGGCATGCTGCCTCGCGGCATCCTGTCACCAGACCTCACTAAATTGAGATTTTTTCTACTTTTCTGTCGCAAGTTCAATTCCCTCTTCTAATGAGGTTTCGAGTACGAGTCCCGTTTCCCTCAATACGCGTACAAGTACGAGATTGAGGCTGTCGTAATCCTTGTCTTGCGCACTTTGCGTAAACTTAGCGATTTTTTGCGTTTAAGATTCTATCACCATAGCCAACAAGGAATGTCCAATGTCCAAATG
>CAZUAY010000380.1:0-2789 GCA_964618405.1 uncultured Lentisphaerales bacterium | reverse complement strand
AACACCGACAGCTTCGGTTATAATGCACGGTCTGAGGTGGCATCAGCATCTATCCTTTCAAACGCTTACACATTTGCTTACGATTTCATCGGAAATCATACGGCTTCATCCGTCAACTCCGTTGAAACAATCTATGCCGCCAACAACCTCAATCAATACACTTCTATCCTCTGCGCCCCAGCGCCTCTGCGTGAACCAAGTTACGATTTAGACGGAAATATGACTGCAAACGGTGCTTGGTCGTACACTTGGGATGCTGAGAATCGGTTAAAGGCGGCTTACTCCAACAACGTTTGCGTTGTCTCCAATGCGTATGACTACATGAGTAGACGTGTAGCAAAGTGGACACCGAGCCACACGACAACTTTCGTCTACGACGGGTGGAACCTAGTTCTAGAGACTGTTTCCACGGCTTCAGGTGTTTCAACCAACACTTACGTTTGGGGAAAAGACTTATCTGGATCCCTCCAAGGAGCCGGAGGTGTAGGAGGCCTCCTCGCAGTATCTCTGAACGGAACGTGGTACTTCCCGTTCTACGACAACAATGGGAACATCACGGCTTACGCCGACGAATCTGGAAACCTTGTGGCAGAGTACGCCTACGATGCCTTCGGCGAGACCATTGCACAGTCCGGCAGCATGGCGGATGTCTTCCACCATCGTTTCAGCACGAAGTACTTCGAGACCGAAACCAGCTTGTACTACTATGGCTACCGCTTCTACTCCCCTGACATTCACCGCTGGCTCTCTAGGGATCCATTCGGGGAGCGAGGGGGTAATAATCTCTACGCGTTCGTTCTGAATTCTCCTATATTGTTGTTCGATCCTCTCGGGCTCACGAAGTTCTCAAAGGCTCAAGCATGGTTCACAAGAGATCCTTCGTTTTTTCTAAAGTTGACTGCAACAGAGGGAGAAGACTGTGCGCGTGTGAATTTCATACAAGTGATGAATTACAATACGGGGCAGACGATAGAGAAACTCCAACTTGACAAGGGGACTCCAAGGCTCATGGCACCGCTATATTTCGACAAAACCAGTGTCGACTTCAAGGAGTTCCACAGGAACATCAACTATCCACAAGAAATCTTATTTGGAGATGGGCCAAGTTCGTGGCCTGAAATCGACAGGCAGGGCGAAGACATGAGTTTTCTTGTTCTGATCGTGGATGCGTATTCTGATCGAGCAGAAGTGCTTGGTGCTGTTGCATGGGCCTATGTCGGAAAAGAGTCAGACAACAAACTCTGGCTTTACGGTGTGTTCCGCAACGGGACAAAAGAAGAGGTCGAGACGGCAGTTCAGGTTCTTACACCCAACAATTTCAAGCCCTTTGGCGGCAAGAGTCCTGCCGGAGGATATAAAATCGACACCTCGAAGTTCAAGAATCTGCCCGGGATTGAGAAGAAGACGTTTAAGCTTCTCGATCTGTCAACGCCTTAAGGAGTTACATACCATGTTGTTAAGTTTTAATCCATCTCGTCTCGTCGCGCTGTTGCTTGTTTCTTGCAGCTCTGTTATCGGAACGAATAGCTATTCCGAGGAGCTTTCTGAGACAGCCCATAAAAATGTAGCTTCGTTTCTTTCTGCTCAAAACGGAGATGGTTCTTGGGGCGAGGGGCAAGATCGCGAAGAATGTACAGCAACGGTCGCCGAGGCACTCATTGCATATGCTGTTTCGACGACAAATCACGATGTTGCGGTGAGAACAGCAATCACGAAGGCCAGCAAAAATCTTCGAAAAGAGCAAATGTCTCAAGGGAGCGCGGCGCACTACGCCGTTGCAAGCGTCCAACTAAGTGCAACAGACGAGAATATGGACTTTTCTTTTTTGCAGTCCCCGCAATATCTCACGTTTTCGACATATCCGACATCGCTTTCTGCAAAATTTCTTGAAATCAAACTCTCCCTTCAGCAAGGGAGATCAAATCACGCGAAATTTGACGGCCTGCTTGGCCAACAAGAGGCTATTTCAGAGTTCCAGTTCTTTGATCGACTCGCGCCGGAGTCTGTTCAGCCACATTTGCGACGCCATCTTCGTCTTGTGCTGAGGTGGGCGGAGACCAATCGGCGGACTGGCAGCTCCTACCTCCCCGCTCTTTTCGCCGCTGAAGATGAAGACGCAATCGAAACGATCAAGGCTCACGCCTACGAAGTCCTCTCCGAGTGTTCTTTCCTTTACAGGTTCATTGGCCCAAATGTAGGGCCATACTTCAGGCTGACGATGCCAGAGAGACCAGCCCCCAGTCTATTGAATGAGGACGATCAAGTTGACGTCGATGTCGAGTTGGGGACAAAACGGGGACACTAAAAAATTGCGCTGCATGCTTTGTGGCATTTCGGTCGCATTTCCATTCGTTTTATGGGAAAGAAAACAGTCCTTCAATTTATGCCAATCGCAAAGGCTTTCGTCTTCTACACCGAGCGTCGGCCTTCCGGCTCCGCCACCTGGCTTTCCGCCGTTTCAAATGCATTCTTTGTGGCAGAGTCCCACTACACGCCTGACGGTTTGGACGTAGGATATGCCGTTGCGCTGACCAACGGAATAGTCCTCTCCCGCGCACTCACCCGCGATTCGTATCGACGCGGCTTGATTAAGACCATTATCAACACCGTAGACAACGTGGTGGTGAACCCACTTGCCTACAGCTACGATCTGCTCAACCGTGCCACCAGCCGCAACGCCGACACCTTCGGCTACAACGCCCGCTCGGAAGTTACAACAGCATCCATCCTCTCAAACGCCTACACATTTGCTTACGATTTCATCGGTAATCATACGGCTTCGTCCGTCA
>CAZUAY010000379.1:0-2818 GCA_964618405.1 uncultured Lentisphaerales bacterium | reverse complement strand
GTTCCTGCACAGGCAGGCGTCTTCGCGTGAGACTTCTCCTGTCTTCGACAAAGTTCGCGACAATTTTTTTTGTAGTGTAAATTCAACTCGACCTTATAAAGCCAACTTCATTTTTTGCATAAAGCCTACTTGGGATGCAAGCGAAAACAGGAACCTTAATAAAATAGCAAGTCTGCGGCTACTCGGCCACGATGCGGTGGAGCATGATTTCGGGTGGACAGTTGATGCGAACAGGAATGCCGCAGGCACCGGTGCCGGACGAAGTCCATCCCTGTGTCCGGCTTTCACGCCAATGCCCTTTTTGTACATGGCGAGGCCCTTTGTCAATGCGGGGGAGGATAATGCCACCGCCGGGCAGGCAGATTTGCCCACCGTGCGTGTGGCCGCAGAGGACAATATCGACATCGCGTGCGGCGGCTTCGCTATAGATGCTGGGAGAGTGCGCAAGTAAAAGTGTCAATGAAGTCTTGGTTCTCGTCTCCAACGCTTTGGCCAAATCGTGCGTTCGAAAGATGTTGGGATCATCGATGCCCGCCAATTGCCACTCGGCGTTGTTGTGTGTCAGCGAGACGGATTCATTGAGAAGGATCCGGACGCCAAGCGATTCAAGGATTGGAATATCACGGAGCGAATCGTGGTTGCCGAGGACACCGAAAATCGGTGCAGAAAATCCTGCAACGAGCTTCGTCATTTCTTTAAGTGCAGTTCCATCCATGTGAACGGTGAAGTTATTGAAATCACCCGTAATCACGGCGATGTCATACTTCAAGTCCTTAATTTTTTCAAATATGACCGGTGTAAGCGACGTGTCAAGATCAAGATGCAGATCGCTGAGGTGGAGAATCGTCAAGCCGCTCAGTCGAGGGTCGAGATTTTTGATGCGGAACTCGTTTTCCCGAACGATTGGATTCATGAATTGTCGGTGGCCGAGATGCCAGAGTCCAGAGGCTTTGAAGGCAGTGGTCAAGACGCCTCTGAAGAGACGCATCGGACAAATGCGCACCCGTCCACCCATCTTCAGCTCCCGTGTGTCCTCCTTGTGGAGCCGCTTGGTGAAGAGGTGCTTTCCCATGCGCCCCTTGATGAGACGCTGGTTTTTATTCGTCATGCCGTGCATGGCAAGTTTATCATGAACGGTAGTTGGGTGCTTCTCGCATGATTTTGATGTCATGCGGGTGGGCTTCGCGAACACCTGCGGCGGAAACGCGAACCATTTTGCCGTTTTCGCGGAGTTCTGCGATTGTCCGAGCGCCGCAGTAACCGAGGGAGGAACGGAGGCCGCCAGAGAACTGCAGCATGACCTTTTTTACCGAGCCGACAAACGGGACAATGCCTTCGATGCCCTGCGGCACCAAATCGTCTACGGCAGTTTCGGTCTGGGCATAACGTTCGCGGCTCCCCTTGCCGGCGACCATGGCGGCCATACTGCCCATGCCTCGGTAGACGACGTAATGACGGCCTTCATGAATGATTTTCTCGCCTGGGCTTTCCTCGGTGGCGGCGAGGACAGATCCTAGCATCACGGTTTCAGCTCCGGCAACGAGTGCCTTGGGAACATCGCCGGAGTGCCGGATACCGCCATCGGAGATGACGGGAATGGAACCTTCAAGTGCCTTGGCGGCCTGATAGACTGCCGTGATCTGCGGAACGCCAACGCCGCAGACAACACGAGTTGTGCAGATAGACCCTGGTCCAATGCCGACCTTGACGGCATGTGCGCCGCTGTCGCGGAGCGCCACGGCTCCTTCGGCGGAAGCGATATTGCCAGCGATAATGTCGATATTCGGATAATGTGTGGCGATCCAAGAAACCATGTCCATGACACCCTTGGAGTGACCATGGGCGCTGTCCACGACGACGACATCCACGTCCTCATCGGCAAGCATTTCAACGCGTTCGTAGTCGTTGCCACCACTAACGGCAGCAGCAACGCGGAGTCGATACTGCGAATCGCGATCGATCATGGGTTGATTGTTTTCGACGAGATTATGAACGTCAGTAAAGCTGTAGAGCCCCGTGAGTCGGCCTTCCTTATCGACGAGCGGAAGTTTTCCCTTCTTGTGATGACGCATAAGCTTATAGGCCTCTTCCAGCGTCGTTCCATCAGGGGCTGTAATGAGGTTTTGGGTCATGACCTCCTCAACTCTGCTACCACTGTCTTCGGCGTAGGCGATATCCTTTGAAGTCAGAACGCCAACAACGCGATTCTGTTCGTCGAGAATTGGGAACCCACTGAACGTGTATTTTTTGTCTGCACGAATGGCGAGAATCTCGGAAATCGTTTGCCCTGCACGGAATGTGACGGGGCTGTGGATCAAGCCGTTGAGATGGTGTTTGACCCGGCTGACTTGATCGGCTTGTGCTTCTGGAGAAAGGTTTTTGTGGATGACGCCGATGCCTCCCAGCATCGCCATAGCAATAGCCATCGGAGCTTCTGTCACCGTGTCCATCGCAGCACTAATGAACGGGATATTCATCGTAATGCGTGAGGTCAGCCTTGTTTCAATCGACGTTGCATCAGGGAGAAAATCAGCGTATTGTGTGATCAACGACAGATCATCAAACGTGAGCCCTTCGTATTTGAATTGCTCCATAAAAGTTTCTAGGTACTTATTCATCATCGTCTTGCTCCCTTGTGTATGCGTTTATCTATCTCTTGCCAACGCAGTTTATGATTTTTGTCACCCTTTTGGCAAGATTAAAATATGACATCCCGGTAATCCGGTAATCGGTCAGGCACAGGGGCTGTGCCTGACCGATTACAGTCGCTAGTGGCTAGTCGCTAGTACTGTCCCGGACGACTCCCGCCTCACCGAGG
>CAZUAY010000378.1:0-2866 GCA_964618405.1 uncultured Lentisphaerales bacterium | reverse complement strand
CGACAGTGCTATGCTTCAAATAAATCGGAGTCGCTTATACCCCGTGAACGGTTACTTAAATTCTTAACGAGAGGACAAACATGACTGCGAGCGTAAAACGGCAGCAAGAAGCAATTCCGCCCCCTCCGGGTCCTTCAGAATGGCATTTCATCGAAGAATTGCGTGTTCCGCGTCCTCTGGGGGTGACTTGGCGCGACGGCGGTCGGGCAACAGGTCCCGGAGAACTGGATCTGCGTCGCGGAATCGATTTTCGCGGTGGCTTCCCAGATTCCGACAATCGGCTGTTCACCGCAGAAGATTCTCTACGCCGTTTCCTCTCTGCTACAAATCTGGCCCGCCCAGATGGCGTGCCTTTCGTGACGGTGCCGGACGCACAACTTCCCCGTGAAGCGTTTCTGCTTCAGATTAAAGAGGACTGCGTGCGCCTCGTAGCCGGCGATTGCGAAGGCATCCGCCGAGGCCTGTATCATATTGAGGATATGCTGGCCGGTGCAGAAGGCCCTTATCTAGAAATTGGTACGATTGATCGTCGCTTTTGGGTGAAAAACAGGATTTCGCGCTGTTTCTTCGGGCCCATAAAGCGTGCGCCTCTGCATCGCGACGAGTTGATGGACGACGAGGAGTATTATCCCGATGCCTATCTCGACCGCCTCGCGCATGAGGGCATCAACGGTTTGTGGCTGACGGTCGAATTGCGCGACCTTATTCATACGTCGATGACGCCGAGTGTCCCGAACGGCGAGCAGCGCCTGGCTAAGTTGCGGCGGACTGTTAATCAATGTCTGCGGTACGGCATCAAGACCTGGGTTTTTTGCATCGAGCCCTTGTACTTTAAACCGGATGATCCCTTGCTTGCACGCCACCCCGAATTGCGCGGCGCACCGACCGGTAACGGTGGCTATTGTTTTTGCCCCAGTTCCGAAACCGCCGACCGTTACCTGTATGAGGCACTGAATGGATTGTTTGCCGCAGTTCCGGGACTCGGCGGCATGATCAACCTCAGCCACGGGGAGCGTCCGACAACCTGTCTTTCGTCGCTGCATAGCCATGATGAACCGGTTAACTGTCCACGTTGCCGTTCGCTGGTGCCCTGGCAGATCGTACACCGGAGTCTGCAGACGATGCACCGTGGTATGCGGGACGCGAATCCCGATGCGGAACTGATCAGTTGGTTTTATACGCCTCACGCCGCGCCTCATCCGGACTGGATGTTCGATTTGGCCGGTCATCTGCCGGAAGGTGTTGTTTTGCAATACAATTTCGAATCCGGCGTGGTTCGCAACCAGTTAGGTCATCCGCGTGTGGGCGGAGACTATTGGCTCTCCGAGGTAGGGCCTTCGCAGAATTTTTCTCGCGTGGCCGAGCGAGCGGCACATGCCGGGACTCCGGTTTCCGCCAAGTTGCAGGTCGGATGTTCGCATGAAGTTGCAACGTTTCCCTTCGTTCCGGTGCCTGGGCTCCTGTACCGAAAATATCGTCAGATGCGACGCCTCGGCTGCACGCATGCGATGCAGTGCTGGTATTTCGGCAACTACCCCGGCTTGATGAACCGTGCCGCGGGTCTGCTGGCCAGCGAGACCTTCGAGGACGGCGAAGTGGCTTTTCTGAGGCGTCTGGCGCGTCCCGATTGGGGTGATGCGACTGATACCGTGGTTCAAGCTTGGCAACGTCTGGCTGAGGGGTATGCGCAGTATCCTCTCGAAAATATGATTGGCTACTATGGCCCGATGCACGATGGCGTCGTCTGGCCTCTGTTGCTGCAGCCTGCTCTGGCGCCTCTCGCCCCAACCTGGCTTGCGGCGAACTATCCGAGCGGAGACATGATCGGCGAGTGTTTGGGTAGGTTCACACTACCTGAGGCTGTGGAGCTTTCAGCGCGGCTCTGCTCCGCCTGGGATGAGGGAGCTATCTTGATGCTGGCGCTACGACCCCGCTTCCGTGACAATCCTGCACGCCTGCGCGATCTTGATCTTGTCGAAGCGCTCCAGCTTTCGTTCCGCAGTGGCCGCAACCTGTTCCGCTTCTATTATCTTCGCTTTTTGTTGATGTCTGGACGCCGGAAAGATCCGGCGGTCTGGGGCGAACTACAGCAATTGCTGGAAGAAGAGAAGCGCCACTCGCAGCGAATGCTGGAACTTTGCGCGAATGATCCACGCCTCGGGTTTCATTCAGAATCGGAGACGTATAAGTTTTACCCCGCTAAATTCGTGTGGCGTATCCGTCAGATTGAGGCTGTTCTGGAGAGCGAACTCCCTGCCGTGCGCTGCGCCTTCGACGCAGGTGAGCCCGTCTTCGAAGGGCCTCCCAATTTGCCGACCTACTCGTGCGGACAAGGCTGGATGAGGGGCGAAGCCTTCCGCTGGCGCTTTGAATGCGAGGGGGGCGATCTGGTCTTTTACGCGGAATGCCAAGCACCGGAACGCCGCGACTACACGATTATCGATCTCTATCTTCTCGATCGTGCCGGGGTCGTTTCGCCCAGGCGTTTTCGTGTTAGTCCGGAAATTTCCGCTTCCGATTCTGCGATTATTAACCTTTCATGGGGCGACATGCACATCGACGTGATTTCCCCCGTTTCTTGGAATGCGGTCATCCGCATTTCCAGCCCGTCCTGGCAGGGAGACCCAGCGTTGCGTCCGGCTTATGTCGGTGTCATCTTTTCGAACCTCGTTGAAGGAGAGGCACCCGCCGTGGAGCAGTGGCCTCCACTGCAGGGTCACCGACTTTCGCGACTCGGACTTGGAACTTTCGATCCGCGCGCTTTAGCTCATCTGAGATGGCATGAAATCTCAAAGCAAAGATAATCAAGCTGTAATCGGTCAGTGACGGGGGTGCCCCGTTGACTGCCCGATTACAGTAGCGAGTA
>CAZUAY010000377.1:0-2889 GCA_964618405.1 uncultured Lentisphaerales bacterium | reverse complement strand
TATCTTCTTCGACCAATTATACATTCACGGTGCTGAGCAATCGAACGCTGGTGGCGAATTTTACCACAAATTCCTATCTGATTGTCACCAGTTCGAACCCTACGGAAGGCGGAACGACTTCAGGCGGCGGTATGCAGGCGTTCGGCTCTTGGTGTACCCTCATCGCGACGCCAAATCCGAACTATACCTTCATCAACTGGACGGAAGGAACGAACATCGTTTTTACGTCACCCAATTATACCTTTCAAGTGGAGGATTCGAGAACTCTGGTGGCGAATTTTACGCCGGACAACTTTATTATCACGGTTAGTTCTAATCCGATGGGCGGCGGCACAACGAGCGGCGATGGAACTCATGCTTACGATTCTTCGTGCACAGTTATTGCTACGCCAAGCCTTGGCTACACCTTTACGGCATGGAAAGAAGGATCTAGCACCGTCAGTACGTCGACAAATTATACGTTCACGGTATCTGGAGATCGAACGCTGGTCGCTAACTTTGAGAAGATTAATTACACGATTACCACCAGTTCGAACCCTGTGGGAGGCGGCTCGATCGACGGTGCGGGACCGTACGAGTATGGAGCCTTTTGTACTGTTAGTGCGACGCCAAGTTCGTCGTGGTATACGTTCGTGAATTGGGCGGAGGGTACGAACGTTTTGACTTCTTCGACCAACTATACGTTTAGCGTTGAAAGTAATCGAACGCTTGTCGCGAACTTCGTCTATACGCGTACGATTGGTCATGCGGTTGATGCTCCAGAACTCGTTTGGACAACGGGTGGGGAAGCGGGACATCCTGTCGCGGGCACGACGAACTGGTATCCGCAAACGGCGGTAACCCATGATGGTGTTGATGCTGCGCAAAGTGGTACCATCAGCGATTCAGGCACGAGTTGGATGCAGACGATCGTGACTGGCCCCGGAACGCTGTCGTTCTGGTGGAAAATCAGTACAGACGATACTGCGGATAAGCTTAAGTTCTTTGTCGATTCTGTTGAACAGCCTGGAACCCTATCCGGTCAAGAGGATTGGAATCAAAAAACCTATTCGATTCCTGCGGGAATTCATACCCTTCGCTGGGCTTATGTTAAAGACTTTTCTGGCAGTTTCCCCCCTGATTGCGGCTGGGTAGATCAGGTCGTGTGGACTGGAGCCGCCGCTTCAATCTCCCCCGTTTATCGTTTTTGGTCTCCTGTCTTCAGTGGGCACTTCTTCACAATGAATGAGGAAGAGAAGAATAACATAATCGGCGGGCTTTCTAACTATTGGACTTACGAAGGTATTGCGTATTACGCCTATACTGGGCAGGCGGTGGAAACTTTGCCCGTTTACCGTTTTTGGTCACCCGTCTTCTCGGGGCATTTTTACACAATGAACGAGGGTGAGAAGAACTCTATTATTTCTGATCTTTCGGCCTACTGGACTTACGAAGGTATCGCTTGGTTTGCCTACCCAACTCAGGTGGTCGACACGGTGCCGGTGTATCGCTTCTGGTCGCCGGTATTTGCCCATCACTTTTTTACGATCAACGAGACAGAGAAGCACAACATCATTTCAGCTCTTTCGGCTTACTGGACCTACGAAGGCATTGCCTATTATGCGTTCCCATCGGCGACTAGGAACGTATCGGGGGGGGGCATTATTCCGGAAGCAGCCAAAGAGGAGACAGCAAAAGTACCGATGGGGGCAGAGAAGTCTTCCTACACACTAAAAATTGCTGAGACCGCTTCGGAGAAAAAAGCAAGTGATTCTGACGGGATGAGTCTTCAATCCGAAACAACCTCGGATTCTGGTGACATTGTTTTCCCATTGTCGTACCCAGGGTGCGATGTTGAAGCGTATGTTTATGATTCGTTCGCAGACCAATGGATTTGTCTATTAGAGAGCACAAACTCTCCAACATCGGCAACCTTTACGGGAATTCTGCCCGGTCGGAGCTATACGGTGGAGGTATTCTCGCGAGATCCTACGGGTGACAAGTTAACCCGTGTCCACAGAAGTTGGTTTGAGATGCAGCTTGATGCGCCTGCTCAGCTTAGCGAAAGTCTTCAACCCAGCATCGCCGCCAAAGACGGGGTCGGAAGTCCAGTGGCTCGTATTCCGACGCCTGCAGGGGATGGCACCCTTACCGTAAAGCTTTACTCGTCTGCCCTAGGTGTACTAGACACGCTCGATATAGTGGAAGGGGGCGATACGGTTGACCTCGCGCTTCCGGAAGGGAATCGCTGGTACTGGATCAGCGGCTGGCGCGATTCCGACAACGCGCTCGTGCTTTCGCTTTGGCTGCGCTACGGAATGGAAGAGTAAATCTGCATGGGGGCGAAACGGCTGTCGTTCGAACACGCCACACTGCTGAATTGGTATCGTGTGGCGCACCGTGAAATGCCTTGGCGGGGGCATCCATCGCCCTATGTTGTTTGGGTAAGTGAAATCATGCTTCAACAGACGCAGGTTGAAACTGTGCGTCCCTATTTTGCGAGGTTTATTGCTCGTTTCCCAACGGTGCAGGCACTGGCAGAGGCGGAAACTGAGATGGTGCTTTCGCTGTGGCAGGGTCTGGGCTATTACACGCGGGCACGCAACCTCCATCGAGCAGCGAAGACGATTGTTGAACACAATGGAGGACGCCTCCCGGAAACCTCTGCGAGATTGATGGAACTTCCTGGCGTAGGAGCTTACACGGCGGCGGCAATTGCCAGTCTTTGCTTTGGCGAACGTGTTCCTGTGGTTGATGGGAATGTCGTGCGTGTTTTTTCGAGATTATTTCTTCTTGTTGATGATTTTCGATCTCAATCTGCGCGTCAGAGGTTAGCCTTACGCCTTCAGCCAGCCTTTGATGAAACGGAGTCGCCGGGTGATCTCAATCAGGCGATGATGGAGATCGGCG
>CAZUAY010000376.1:0-2894 GCA_964618405.1 uncultured Lentisphaerales bacterium | reverse complement strand
TTACGACCTGCCCCAGCCCGAACAAGCTGACCTCTGGGGGCATGATCCTCTCGGCAGTTGCGGGCGGCGACAAAGTCAAGGTGTGGGCGGATCAGAATAAGACAACGGAAGTCACGCTTCCTAAGGCTTGGAGTATTGCCAACTTCCCGAGTACGCTTTACGTCGAAGGCATCAAGGCTAGCGACTCCGTCCGCGACATCCAGCTCCGCCTCTGCTACACGAATATGACCTTCAGTTGTCGCGACGAGATCAAGTTGACGAGTGTTAAAGTGGAGTCCGTTGAATTGGTTTCCGGCGCGACAGCAGATCATGTAACGCCGCCTCATACATGGGCAGCGATCAGGAACACGAGCAGCCCGAGCGAGTATGTTATTGTCCGAGCAAAAATTGAACCGGATATCGCCCCCGCATTACTTCCGGCAGGCTTCATCTTCTGGTCAGGCGGCGAGGTTGTGACAAACAACCAATTTCAACGGAAAATACCAAAGACTGTATCCGCTGATTCGGAATTAGTGGCAAGCATTGGAGGCTCATCCGTCACAGGCCATGTTTGGGTATTGTGGTCGGAAGTAACCGTTCGGCACACAGGCAACAAGACGACCTATAACGTGGGAATCGACACCGGCAATGACAAGGCATTTCCCGACTATTGTGATGGTTCAGGCCTTGGTGAAAAGGACCTGCTTACGGGTTCTCCGAAATATCTGGGATGGAAGGTTGAAATCAAAGCCGAAATTACGCCATCAGGCGTTCATGATGTTGTCACTTCTGGCTGGAATTTCCATCAAACCTATAGCGCAGTGGATTTCGTGAACAATACAAATGCTCCTTCAGCAACCGGCACTCAGGTTGACGAGATCTTCAATATTGGTGAATTTCAAGATCAGACTCCAGACCCAACTGACGATATTTTCGCTCTCGACGGGCCTGGCTTAATTCTTGAAGATGGCGATTTCAACCACTTCAAATCAACCTGTAATTTTGAAGTGATGGCGCAATGGAACGGAGAGAATGTTTCCAACAACGCCCAATGGTGGATTCACCAGAAGGCGGACAGGCAAGGTACAAATTACATCGTGCATGTGAACAGTGGCGGAAATGGGACAACAACACTCGAGTACACTTATTGAGGATCCAGATATGAACATACAAATTATGAGAATCATGACTTCTGCCGTTATTTTAGCGGCATCCACAGTTTGGGGACAAGACAACACGAAGGAAATCGACACACTGAAGACGGGAGGAGTGGCACAACGGGCAGAAGCAATCCAAGCGATTAGCCAGACACGACAGGATTTCATCTCAGCGTTGCTTCCAATTATGGACGGAAATTTCTCGGCAGACATAAAACGCGATCTTGCCAAAGTCTTGGGCGAGTACCGAGCCGTTGAAGCTGTTGACACACTCGTCCGCAATCTTGAATTGGAACTTCAGCCGAGAATACTTAGAGGATTGGTCAAAGACTCAGACCTTTACCCGATATCGCAGGCATTGATAAAAATCGGCAACCCAGCCATTCCTGCCTTGTTGGAGAGGATAGTGGAAACTGACAATTCAGCCCTAATCAAGCGTTGCTCAAAGGTCTGTGTGGAGATAGAAGGCCGTGAGGTGGCCGAACTAGTAATGAATCGCCATGTAGAAAAACTTATAACCCCAGAGGCAAAGCAGAGGCTGAAACAAGCTCTTGATGCTCTACAGGAAGTGAAGTGACATCTCTCTCTCCCTCTCTACGCTTACTTGCGAAAAACGTCCATCGTCCGTGAACCAGCCGAGAAGAAGGGTGGCATGCTTCCACGGGGTGCATCAGGGTGCAGGGTGCATCAGGGTCAACCCTGAAAATAAGAAATAGGCCCTTTCACAGATCCCAAGTGACATGGTATTGTAACCGCATGGCAAGAAAACTTCGTGTTCAGTTCCCGGGAGCCGTGTACCACGTGACATTCCGTGGCAACAGTCGGGCTCCGATCTTCGGCGACGATGCCGACCACATCCGGCTGACGGAGCGGGTGGCGGAGATGGTGAAGTCTCCGATCGCCATTGGCGACGAAGAATTCGTCCGACGTGTCGAGTCGCAGTATGCGGTGCTTATTGCTTCGGGCAAGCGGCGGGAGGATGTCGTCCTCAGGCGATGCCGGAAGCTGGAGCCCGTGGAATCCGTGATTACGGATGTGTGCCGAAAGCTCGGAGTCGACGAGGCGAACGTGTTCAGGTCGAGACGCGACGGAACGGAAAGGGGCATGGTGGCGTTTTCACTTATTCGGCGGTGCGGCTTGACGCAACGCGATGCTGCCGAGCGGCTGGGATTGACCAGCGGTTCGGCAGTCAGCTATCTGGTCAGAAAGGTCAAGGCATCCGCGAAACACGACTCTTCGGTGCGGCAGCAGATCGAAGATAGGACACGATGAATACTTATTTCTTATTTTCAGGGTTAACCCTGCCTCTACGCTGTCTCTACGCCTACGAAAAAACACGGGGCTGGCAACGCATCCGCTGCGGTGCGCGGTTTTTTTTAGAATCCAGTTGTTTTCCCGAAATCGCTATGTTATTCTTTCGTTGTAATTCGTATGAGAGTATACCCCAAAGTGTTTTGATAAAATAAAGATGACGCTTCAAATTATCGAGGTAAAAGATGTACGAGCAAAACAGCCCAGACACCCTCGCTAACGACTACCGCAGTTTCACCTCGGTCCAGCAGATCGCGGATTACCGTCATTCAACGACACATCCTGCTAATATGGCTGATGTGGAAAGCGCCATTTTTACAATTTGCTTCGCACTCGCTATCGCATTTGCGATTAGGAAAACTCTGCGTTCTCAAGAGTTCAAAAGACAACAGGCCGCCTTCAAGCGTCTACCAGTCGTTGCCCGCGCTGCTTTTGTGTCCCTCATGG
>CAZUAY010000375.1:0-2897 GCA_964618405.1 uncultured Lentisphaerales bacterium | reverse complement strand
ATCTGCTCTGCTGTGCTATCAACCCAGTTGTCGCAATAAGCGCGATGCGGTTTTAAACACAGAGAGTTGGAGACACAGAGATTGAGCCACTGGGAGCAGATGCTTCCAGCCTGTGCAAACGACAAACAGGCAAATGCCTGTTCTCCCAGTGGCGGCAACATTTTTCTCTCCCTCTCTACGCTAAAATAAGGGGGCCATTTCTGAACCATGAAACTTCATGATTTTTCAAAAAAAGGACAGACTTCTAAAAGACCCCAGACACTGCACACCTCTCTTTCTCCTTCCGTGTTTTTCAGTTTTTTCCGTGGACAAAATTTCAGAGAGGGATTAACCACGGAAGAGATTTATATTGCTGAGGCGGCTAAGCCGACTATTTTTTCGTCCAGTAGAGAGAACGCCACGGAATGACAGGCTAAGCCGTTTGACCGCCGACGTTTTCCCCCTCGTCAAACCGGACGTGCAGATTTCCCGCATCCGGCTTTCCATTGAAAGATGAGTTTCAAACGAGTTTTCGCTTTTCCAAAACCTCTCCCGATACTCTACTGATGTCCTATAAAACCGTTTTATTGTTTCTTGAATTTATACGAATACGAGCATAAATATTATCGAATTAAGATTTATCTTGCTTTTTTTTCTTGATATACGCTATGATTTTGGACGTCACGAGGATAATCCGAGAACTTTTCATGAAAGGCCAACTACCATGATGATATCAGGTTGTCAATCGCGATAATTTCCACGATTTTGTTCTCTGATCTGCGTTCTTCTTTTACACGTTCCTTCATCTGCGTACAGAGCGTCTGGTTTATTTCGGAATGCTGACTCAACCGGGCTTATAAGAACGGAGAACGGGTTTTCCAACCCGTTTTCATTCACGGACAGGAATGTCCATGCTCCTGTGGAAGCCGTGAGGCTGTCGCGAGCTATTTTGGCATGTTTTATAGCGGGCAGTACTCGAGTACGCAACATCATGTCACGAAAGAGCAGAGCAGCGTCATGCTAAAATATTCACCACCGGAAAGCACCGAAAAGGAGCTCCGCAAACCACAGGCATCTTCCGTGATTTCTTGTTTTCCGTGGAAAAAACGCAGCGCGCGAAGTCACACTTAAAACCTCTGTGTCTCAAACTCTCTGTGTTTAAAACCCAAACCCCATTACCCACATACTTGCCTCCGGTCACTGACCGATTATCGCGATCACATCTTTCCAACTTGCCAAACCTTCTCGACGTGCGATACAATTTTCGCATTCATGAAATCTGCTCTGAGCCACGATCGACGCATTATTTTTATCTGCTGGTTAGCTTACTCGGCTGCATATGTCGGCCGACTTAATTTCAACGCAACCATCGTTCCCATTACCAAAAGCCTTAACATGAGCAAGTCGGATGCCGGTCTTATCGGCTCAGTCTTCTTCGTCGCCTATGCCTGCGGCCAGCTTGTCAACGCTTTTCTATCAAAGTACTACAATACGAAAATCGCCTTCTTCCTCGCTCTACTCAGTTCAGCCGTTTTGAACCTCCTGTTTCCGCTCTTTCCGAATCCGATGGCCATGCGTGTGACCTGGTTCCTCAACGGCTGTGCCCAGTCGATCCTCTGGTGCAACATCGTTCAGACGCTGGCAGACCATGTTTCCGATCGCGCCATGCCGAATGCGATCGTCGTCATTAGCACGACGATTGCCTTCGGCACATGTTCCGCCTACGGGATTGCGGCACTTTTCGTGAGACTTGGCCACTGGCAGGGCGCCTTTTACACTGCCTCAGTCGTACTCGCCATGGCCGCTATCGTGTGGATCCGCTACTACGGATCCGCCACGCCTACTCCTACTCCGCCTCGATCCGACAACCCAGCTCTTCCACCTCCCACCCCCCGCCTTCGCATGGGCAACGCAATGGCTGTGTTGGTTGCTCTCATCTGCGTCGAAGGTATGGCCAACGGGTTCATCAGAGACGGTCTCAACATCTGGGTACCTTCGGTTCTCTACGAAAACTTCGGTCTCTCCCCTTCGCTTGCCATTCTGCTTACGTTGCTACTGCCGATCGTAGCAATTTTCGGCGCCCACTTGAACCGGATGCTACAAGGAAAAGTACCAGCCCACTCAGAGATGAACACCTACCTTTTCCTTGCCGCGACCGTCTTCTGTGCCGGCATTCTTGTCGCATTGTACACTCAAAGTTTGACCGCTATTCTGTTCTGTTTTTCCGGCATGTCCCTTTGTCTAGGAATGATCCACAACACCGTGACGAGCATGTTCGCGCTCAACTACCGCCGCCGCTTCACCGCTGGCTTCACCGCCGCCTTCGCCGCCGGAGTCATCAACACCTTCTGTTACGTCGGCGGCGCTTCCAGTAGCTACGTACTCGGCGCACTCGCGGAAACGCGAGGGTGGAACGCCGTATTCATCCTTCTGCTCGGTGTTGGCGCAATCGGCGCATTCGTCTCAACCGCAGGCGCCCTTCACGAGCGCCGGTTACTCCGTAGCAACCTCTAAAACGAGAGCGATCGCTTGGCAAAATAGCCCGGATAGCGACTAGCTTGACCCCATCCGAAAAGATCTTAGCGGAGCACGTGTGCTCAGCATTTGACATCTATTGTCGAGAGGTTTTGGGGTATTAATTTCTTGATAAAAACGTTGTAACAGGCTAGTAATCAATGACTTACTATATAGCTGGGATTAAGAAGTTAGTGCGTGGAGAGCTCCGTTATGTAATCGGTCAGTCGACGGAGGGCGTATTCACGACTCATTGACCGGTCATCAACGGCTACAGGTTTTTCTCCCCTGTGGCTGGCCTCGGTGAGGCCGGAATCGTCCGCGATCACCGATCGCGGCTACAGGGGTATTCGACAAAGTTAGCGACAAAGCTAACGACAAAGTTTTCCCAGCTCGCAACTCAC
>CAZUAY010000374.1:0-2902 GCA_964618405.1 uncultured Lentisphaerales bacterium | reverse complement strand
TGAAACTCAATGGTACTGCCACGCTTTCGCTCGTCACCGCCCCTACCCTTTCGGGGATCACGAATGCTATTAGCGATGCTTCGGTCAACTTGTCGAACAAGACATTCCAAGTCACGAACGGTGCCACCAATACCACGGAGTTCTTCCGTCTAAAACTTAGTGTGCCGGCGATGTGGTAGAAAAACGAACGGAGCGGGGACATTCCTGTCCCCGACACGACGGGGGTTAGAAAACCCCCGCTCCTTTTGCTTTGCTCGTCTGCCGTTCCTGCACAGGCTGGAAGCATCTGCTCCCAGTGGCTCAATCGCTGTGTCTCCAACTCTTTGTGTTTAAAACCGCACCGCGCTTATTGCGACAACGGGGTTGATAGCAAAGCAGAGCAGCTCTCAGGTGTCCCCCGCAAAATATTTTCACCCCTCCCCCCGATAGCTGACCGATTACGATTTTCCCCGAATTTCTTCCTTGCCTCATCTCCGCGTTTAGAATAAAATGGCAAAGCTTGAGTGTATAGTCGTCCACCCTAAGTGGATCGTGTAAAACGGAGGAGCGGCCATGTTTGAGAATCTCACTGGAGTGGATAAGTTCTTTTTGCTGTGCGCCGTTGTCGGCGGGGGCATGTTTGTGCTACGCTCTATTTTGATGTTCATCGGGCTTAGCGGTGACGACATGGCGGATGGCGGTGACATGGGCGATGGCGTCGATATTGATGACGGCACACCGGTTGCCGACTTCAAAATGGTTTCTGTGCACAGCCTAACGGCTTTCTTGCTGATGTTCGGCCTCGTCGGCTTCCTCGTGATCCAGAACTATGGCAAAGATGCCATCTTGATGGCGAGTGTCGCCAGCCTTTTTGCTGGAATCGTTACCATGTTCATCATCGCCAAACTCTTCAGCTTGTCTCGCAAGCTTCAGAGCGATGGTTCCATCTATCCAAAGGACACCATCGGGTGCGAGGGATCGGTTTACCTCGGCATCCTTCCTGGAGAGATCGGCAAGATCCAAATCACCGTCAATGGTGCGCTCAAGGTTTTTGATGCGCGATGCAACGATAATACGCTGAAACTGAAGACTGGCGATCCCATTAAGGTCGTCGCAACAGGGGATGTCCTCATTGTTCAAAAAAAAGAGCTTTCTACTTAAGAAAAAATTACGAATTATGAATTACGAATTTTTATCTTTGACATGAGTGACCTTGCACTCCTCTCGCAACTCGCAACTCACAACTCGCAACTTCTCGCAACTCACAACTCACAACTCGCCACTTCTCTAAAGGAAACACCATGAACGCACCTCTCATGCTCGCCGCCTCAGGCCTATCCACCGTCCTCACACCCGGAATCGTCCTAGCCGTCGTCATCTTCGTGACGATCGTCTCCATCGCTCGCCTCTACAAACGTTGCCCGTCGGATCGCATCCTCGTGATCTACGGTAAGATCGGCGGCAACCGCTCGTCGCGCTGTATCCACGGCGGTGGTGCTCTGATCATCCCGCTCGTTCAAGACTACTCGTTTCTGCGCTTGACCCCGATGACGATCAGCATCCCGCTGAAGGCCGCCCTGTCGTTCCAGAACATCCGTATCGACGTCCCCAGCACCTTCACCGTCGGCGTGAGCACCGACCCTGTCGTGATGATCAACGCGGCAGAACGTCTGCTCGGCCTTCCGCCTCCCGCCATTGAAGACATGGCCAAGGAAATCATCTTCGGTCAGCTCCGCCTCACCGTGGCGTCGCTCACCATCGAGCAGATTAACCAGGACCGCGAAAGCTTCCTCGTCGAAATCCGCAAGAACGTCGAACCCGAACTGAACAAGATCGGCCTCAACCTCATCAACGTCAATATCACGGACATCACGGACGAATCGACCTACATCGAGAGCATCGGCAAGAAGGCCGCTTCCGAAGCCATCAACCGCGCGAAGGTAGACGTCTCGCTCCAGACGAAGCTGGGTAACATTGGCGAAGCCGACAACATGCGTGAAATGACCGTCAAGGTCGCTGAAAACATCGCCGAATCCGAGAAGGGCAAGAAGCAGGCCGAAGCCGGACAGCGTATCTTCGTTGCTGAGCAAGAACGCGATGCGGTTAATGGTGAGAAGAAGGCCATCGCAGAACAGCGCGTCTTCGTTGCCACTCAGGAATCCGAAGCCGTTGATGGCGAAAATAAAGCCAAGGCCGAGATCGCCGATTCTAACGCCCGACTCGCCGTTCGTGCCGCCGAAGCCTTGCGCATCGCTGAGGTTGCGAAGCGCGACGCCGAAGTCCAAATCCAAAAGGCACAGTACAAGGCCGAGATCGAGCGCCTCAACGCTGATGAAATCGCTCAGCGCGAGATTGAGAAGCAGAAGATCATCATCAACGCCGATGCCGAGGCAGACCGTATTCGCAAGATCGCCAAGGGCGATGCTGACGGTGTACTCTTTAAGTACCAGGCCGAGGCTGAAGGTCTCAAGACGCTACTGGCCAGTAAGGCCGAAGGTTATCGCCTGCTCATCGAAAGCGCCGGTGGTGACGCCAAGGCCGCTGCCACGATGCTCATGATCGAAAAGCTAGAGAACATTGTCGCCAAGCAGACTGAAGCGATTAGCAAGATTAAGATCGACAAAATTACCGTCTGGGATTCTGGCGCTGGCTCTGGGGCAGGCGACAAAGGCTCCTCGACTGCCAATTTCGTCTCTAGCCTCATGAAGTCACTCCCTCCGGTGCAAGATGTCGCCGCCATGGCCGGCGTCGAGTTGCCCTCCTTCCTTGGGAAAATTAAGGAAGAGGAGCCCACGAAGGGCTAGGGGAAGTTGCGAGTGGCGAGTAGCGAGTTGTGAGTTGTGAGTTGGTGTCTTGCTTTGGATATCTGTTTGCAAGCCGAAGACATACGCCGCCGACAGACATGCGAAAAGCGGTGCCGCCC
>CAZUAY010000373.1:0-2913 GCA_964618405.1 uncultured Lentisphaerales bacterium | reverse complement strand
CACAAAAAAAAGATGGCCGCCGTATTAATCTAAATTGGATCCGTATATGCTTTCCAAAGCGCTTTCACATGTGGGTGATCAGGGATGATTTCGTGCGCTTGTTCAAGGCACGGGGCGGCTGCGTCGTACTCGCCTTTCGTAGCGAAGAATATGTATTGAGCAAGAAACCAGGCCCCCATAGCATCTGGGTGGGTCTCCACAGGTGTGACATGCTCCTCGATCAACACGGCGGCTTCTTCTAAGCGTTTTTTAGAACACAAAAGTTGCAACAGCGCAGCCGTAGCAAACAGATAGGCCGGATGCTGCTGAATAAGTTCGCGAAAAATAGGCTCCGCTTCTTCGGGACATTTCTGATTCACGAGCCCAACCGCATAGTTGAAATACGCTGGAAAAAACTCGGGCACAGCCTCCAAAATTTTTAGATAATTCTCCCCGATTGCCTTCCAATCGGGCTTTGTCTTCATTCCGTCTTTTAACGCCTTGATATAAACTTTTTCCCATTTTTCAGGAAGCTCAGGGGCAAACCGGAAATCGTAATTCAAGGCCGTGTTGGACAGCTTAACTTCTTCATATTTACCTTTTAGAAACACCTTAATCGGATTCGTTAAGTCGATCGCTTCTCGCTGGCGTAACTCGCGAATTGCCTGCAAACGAATTGAATCCGGACCAAAAGATCCCTTCATAATCGCCAACAACAACACGATGGATTTTGGATGTTTGGCCTCGCGAAGCACGTCCATTGCACCATCAAGCGAGCCAATTTTGTCGTTTAAAAGCGTCTCGCCGAAGTCGACCAGAATCCGACGCTCAAACCAAGCATCACCCGTGCATTTCATTTCTGTCTTGACGATTTCAAACGGACAAACCTCTTCCGGAAGCAAATAAGGCCAATCTCCCAAAACCGTGTCCGGAGCCGTTCCCGATCGAAGATGATCGAGATAACGACGAGCCATGTCTGTTTTATTGGTCCTAGGGTCGACTCGATCCAAATCGCATCGCGCGCGATCGATGTCGCCGAGGTTCGCGGCGGCTACACCGGTATAAAAGCTAATATTCGAAAAATCCCCGTACTCGTTCGCATCCGCATAAGCGAGAATATCCTGATGCCGCTTAAAACGGGCAAGCCCCTCGCAAACCTTGGTACAAGCATCGGAACTGGGCGGTTTTAGTCCGACCGCCTCGTCAAGAAGACGCTTCGCCTCTTCTTCTTCTCCATTGGCGTAACAAAAAGTTGATAAATTGACCATTCCGAAAGGGTTGGGGAAGCGCGAAGCCGCGAGGGCTTGGCGTTGTGTTTTGATCGCGTCACCCAATTTACCCGTGACAAACTGGCAAAGGGCCAGATTGTTCGCTGGCGTGTAAATATCAGCACACAGCGGCACCGCTTTTTTTAAAATAGGAATGGCCTCTTTGTATCGACCCGACGCCATCAACTCTAAACCATCCCGACATTTCTCAATGACTTTTCGATACAGCTCCTTTTCAAGACCTGGAAACGACTTGTTAAACACGTCGTCGGAATCATTCGCCCAAAACTCGGCAAGTCCTCGAACGTTCGACGGAGCGCTTTGCTTCTGATAACAGCAGAATTTATACTTCTTGCCACTGCCACAGGAGCAGGGCGAATACATGTTTTTTTGATTCATTTCATTTCCTTTCTTTTTCGTCAAAATAGTGCAGTGAGAGAGAGAATAATTACGAATTATGAATTACGAATTACGAATTTCGACTTGAGGGAACGGCGGCTCAGGGAGCTGCGACGCTGTCCTCTCGCAACTCCGACTTCTCAAAATCAAAGCAGACTCGCGATCTTCCGTGCTGAAAGACCTAAAGCGAGTAACGTTTTATAAAGCATATCGAGCGAAACACTCTCAGGTCTATTCTCCATTCGAGCAATATTAGGTTGACTTGTCTTCAATGCAGAAGCCAACGCACCTTGGGAAAGACCTTTCTCTTTCCGAAGTTCCTCGACTCGGTTTGCTAAGCGCAATTTGGCTTCAAGATACGAACGTTCTGTGTCGCTCATATCCAAAAAATCGGCAGCATCACCGCTCGTCCACCCGGCTTCCTTTAATTTCTCTACCACCCTCGCTTTCATCTTATTCTCCTTTCACAATACTTTCATAAGCCGCAAGTCGTCTTCTACAGTTTTCCATAACGCGAGCTGGCGTCTTCGGGGTCTTCTTGAGGTTTACGCTTGCTCACGTGCACCACTATATATCAAAAATGATATTTTTGTCAAGTGCTAAAAACGGCTTTTTTTGTAATCGGTCAGGCACAGGGGGGGAGGGGTTAAAGTATTTTGCGGGAGTGACGCCTGAGATCTGCTCTGCTGTGCTATCAACCCAGTTGTCGCAATAAGCGCGGTGCGGTTTTAAACACAGAGAGTTGGAGACACAGAGATTGAGGCACTGGGAGCAGATGCTTCCAGCCTGTGCAAACGACAAACAGGCAAGATGCCTGTTCTCCCAGTAGGGCAACCTATTTTTGTCCACCCATTTTTCTGTCCCTCTCTACACTAAAATAAGATGCCTATCTCTAGAAATCCCCGATACCGATTTTTCGTTTTGGATCCCGATCCCGATCCCGATCCCGATTGCGATTACAGACGCGCAGGCTCGCATCGCTCCAGTTTTCGAGTAAAACAAGAGACTCGCGACTAGCGACTAGCGACTGTAATCGGGCAGTCAACGGGGGGCACCCCCCGTCACTGACCGATTACTGAATTACGAATTACGAATTACGAGAGAGGTGTTAGGTTTTAGGCCTTAGGCTCTAGCTGGAGAAAATTATGAATTATGAATTACGAATTGGAAAAGCGGATCCCTCTCAACTCACGACTCACAACTCGCAGCTCACGACTTCTCCCCTGTGGCTGGCCTCGGTGAGGCCGGAATCGTCCGCGATCACCGA
>CAZUAY010000372.1:0-2926 GCA_964618405.1 uncultured Lentisphaerales bacterium | reverse complement strand
ATGAATTGTGTTGTGTTAGGATGTAGTAAAGAGTGTCCAAAAGGTCATGTTTTTCACAAGACTCTAAAACTGCAAGAAAAATTCTACACGGAGGATTTTGACGAAAAAATCCCTTTTAAATGAATACCAATAAAAAACCTACAATAAGCGAAGCGACGCGTTCATTACTCCTTGTGATGCAACGAAATGAGTTGACGGAAAGTCTCGTTTACAGTGGAATCGCGGCTATCCAGAAGCCGGGGCACAATCGCGATGTTCTTCTGCGCTGCGCAAAAGAAGAGGTTGTTCATGCGGATGTGTGGAAGAAATACACGGGTGTAGACGTTCGCCCTAACATGGTTAAAGTCAGGTTCCTCGTCGCTGCTGCACGGATTCTCGGTTTTACGTTTGTGATTAAATTGATGGAGAACGCTGAATCGATAGCGGCGGCCGAGTATGCTAGCAAGCTTTCTGAAATTCCCGAAGCGGAAGCAATATCGGAAGATGAGGAACGACACGAGCGAGAGTTGATTGAGCTTCTCGACGAGGAACGACTTAAATATGTGGGGTCCATGGTATTGGGCCTCAGCGATGCGCTTGTCGAGCTGACCGGAACCCTTGCAGGGCTAACGCTTGCCTTGCAGAATACGAAGCTTGTTGCGCTCTCTGGTCTTGTTACCGGAATATCGGCTTCGCTATCGATGGCATCAAGCGCGTATCTCTCTGCGCGAGCCGATGGTAATGAAAACGCATTCAAGTCGTGTCTCTACACTGGATTCGTATATTTGGCGACGGTTGCCTTTCTTGTCGCGCCTTACTTGCTTTTTCCCAAGCACATGGCGTTTGCCGCTCTCGGCGTGATGTTGCTTGTGGTGTTGCTGATTATCGCGGGTTTTACTTGGTACATCTCCGTTACGCAAAATGTGTCGTTCAAGCGTCGATTTGCCGAGATGGCCGGCATCAGCTTCAGCGTCGCCGCCATTTCGTTTGTGATTGGTTTTGCCGTCAGTAAGGTTCTCGGAATCGAAGTCGGGTAATGGAGTAAGCGCATTATGAAAAATATCGTCATCCTCGGAAGTACAGGTTCTATCGGCGAGAACGCCCTCAACATCGTCAGGTCCATGCCGGGGCGTTTCAACGTGTTGGCTGTTGCCGCCGCGACAAACAGCGCTCGCGTTCTCGAGCAGGCAGCAGAGTTTGGCGTTCCCAAAGTGGCTCTCATGTATACGGGCGCCGCCGCCGACGCGCGGAAGGTCGCGCCACCTGGGGTAGAGGTGTTGGAGGGCATTGATGGCTTGTGTGAACTCGCTTCGTTGCCAGAGGCTGATCTTGTGGTCTGCGCCATCGTAGGGATGGCGGCGTTGAAACCCGTTCTCGCCGCGATCGAGGCGGGGCATGACGTGGCGATTGCCACGAAAGAGGTGCTGGTCGCCGCTGGCGAACTCGTCTGCAAGCGCTGCACCGCGAAGGGGGTTGATCTGCTCCCCATCGATAGCGAACACAGCGCGCTCTTTCAAGCATTGCAGGATAGCGGTTGCGCACCGTGGTGTGTGAGGAATCGGAATCCGCAATCCTCTTTGTCTGTGGTGGAGAAAACTGTTGAACGTCTTATTCTAACCGCATCGGGCGGTCCGTTTGCGGGACGTCCCGATCTCGATTTCGCAACGGTAACGGTTCAGGAAGCGCTCAATCATCCTCGTTGGAAAATGGGTCCAAAGGTAACAATAGACTCTGCCACGATGATGAACAAGGGGCTTGAAATCCTCGAAGCACGCTGGCTCTTCGATATTCCCGTGGAACGCATTTCCGTATTAGTCCACCCCGAAAGCATCGTGCATTCGCTCGTGGAGTTTACCGATGGGGCGCAGATCGCCCAGTTGGGCGTGCCGGATATGCGCTTACCTATCCAATATTCGATGACATGGCCTGAACGTGTCGGCAACAGCACGCTGCCACGGCTTGATCTTTCCAAGACAGGCACCTTGCATTTTAGCGAACCGGATCCTGAGCGATTTCCTTGCCTGCGGATTGCTCGGCAAGCCGCTGCGGCCGGTGGTGTCGCGACGGCGGTGATGAACGCCGCGAACGAGGTGGCAGTGTCAGCGTTTCTTGAAGGGCGTATTCATTTGCCCAGAATCTGGGGTTGTATTGAAGCGGTTTTGGCGGAATGCCCGAGTGTTACCGGAAATCTAGGTCTCGATGCCATTCTCGATGCGGACACATGGGCGCGCCGTCGTGCTGAGGAGATTTTGAAATGAGTCAGCGCCCGAAAGCACTTTTCATTGCATCGCAACCCTTCTTCGAATGGCGCGGTTCTCCCATTCGGCTTGGATACGATGTTCAGGCGATCCGTGACAATGGATACGATGTCGATTTTCTAACCTTGCCTATTGGCGAGCGACGCGAGATTGAGGGCGTTCGCATCGTCAGAGCGCCGAATATCTTTTTCGCGAAGAAGATTTCCATTGGCCCGTCCCTGCTCAAGTTCGCCTTCGACGGCATCATGTTCATTCAGGCACTCGGCATGATTTGTCGACGTCATTACGATGTGGTGCATGGGGTAGAGGACTGCGGAATTTTGGCCCTGATGCTGGGCCGGCTCAGCGGGTCGAAGGTGGTGTTTGAAAAACATTCGGACTCGAAGAGCTATAAGGGTGGCGCGGTGATGCGCGGCTACGCGGCCGTGGAGCGCTTCGTGATGCGTCATGTGGATGCCGTGATTGGAACAGGACCCGGACTCGTGGCGCAGGTTAAAGAATTTGGTCGTGGTACGCCGGGCTATCATATCAGCGACATTCCTTCTTCGCTTACTGAACCCGATGCCGCAGGCGTGGCGTCTGCACGTGCCGAGATGGACATGGCGAACGAGGAAGTTCTTGCGACATACGTCGGTTCCTTTGCCTATTATCAAGGGATTGATTTGTTGTTCGAATCCATGCCGCTTGCG
>CAZUAY010000371.1:0-2930 GCA_964618405.1 uncultured Lentisphaerales bacterium | reverse complement strand
CTTAAACGCAAAGACCACTAAGTTTACACAACATACGCAAGACAAGGACTACGAAGTTCCGACGTTTCCATGGTTCATCCTCGGGCTGATGGCCAGTGTCACGTTTGTCGGTATTCTCTCCGAGCTGGTACCGTCGGGCATTTTGCCGCAGATGACTGAGGGGCTGGGCGTTGAGGAAAGCGAGGTTGGCTTTCTGGTCGGCGTTTACGCGTTGGCCTCCGCCATTGCCGCCATTCCACTAATCAGTGCCACGCTTGCATTCAACCGTAAAACGCTGCTGAATGTGGAATACGCGTACGGCATCGAGGTGGGCAAACCGGCCAACTTTCTTGTGCTTGACGCCAAGACGCCCTTTGATGCTGTTCGTCAGCGCGCCGATGTGCTGGCATCGATCCGCCATGGCGCCTATCTATTCAAGCGTCCTGATCCGAGCTTTGATATTGCGCTTGATCTCTTTCGGAAAATCAAGTGAGCCCAGACTCCTGAGAACCTGAAAGAAAATGAACAGAACTTGAAGATGCCTACTCGGTGTGATTCCCACTTTCTTTAATCACATCCTTATAGGCATCTTATCTGCTTTTTCTGTTGCGACCGATGGCGTCCATTGTTTTCAAAGCATAAAATACTTTTTCAGGAGTGACCTTAAACGGCTCATTATGAATAGTTTCTCCTTCGGCACAAGCCAAGCTAGCAACTTGCATGAGCGTTTCATCCGTAACATCTTGGAGCCCAATACCTGCCAAAGTGGTGGGCAACCCGATGGTTTCGCAGAAACTGAACATCATCTCAATCGTGTCACTGCTTTCATCCGTCAGAAAAAGCGATGCTAAGGTTCCTATCGTAACAAGTTCACCATGAAAATATGCATGCGTTGCTTCCTGAGCCGTTAAGCCATTATGTAGAGCATGAGCCGTAGCAAGTCCGCCACTTTCAAAGCCGAGTCCGCTAAGCAATGTACAGGCTTCAACAACATGCTCAAGTGCCGGAACAACAGCCTGAGCTTCGCAAGCCAATTTTGCCTCCAAACCATACTCCAGCAACGTTTCAAGACAAAGCTCTGCCAAAGCATACGCCGTCATTGACCCCACATTGCCACTCATATTGGCGGCATAACTTTGTTGACACGATTTCGCTTCAAACCATGTGGCCAAAGCATCTCCCATGCCTGCTACTAAGAATCGGGCTGGAGCATTCGCTACAACCTTAGTATCCACAAGTACTAAATCAGGGTTTTTATTTAGAACCAAGTATCGTTTAAATGCTCCTTCAGCCGTGTAAATAACAGAAAGTGCACTGCAAGGCGCATCCGTTGAAGCTAATGTGGGAACAATGGCTACCGGCGTTTTAAGTTCATGAGCAACGGCTTTGGCCGTATCGACCGTTTTCCCTCCACCAATGCCAACAACGACATCGACACCTAACGCTTTGGCCTCAGCCACTAATCTTGCAATTTCCTCATCCGAGCATTCGCCTTCAAATTTTTCCAGCGAAACTTTTATCGCGAGCTCCATTTCTGATTGAAAACTAGGTAGCAAGTTTTCATAAACAAAAGGATCACAAATCACGAACCCGTGATCACCGAGTCTTAAAACTTCTTTTCCTAATTGCTTGAGCGCATCTGCACCTTGGACATACCGTCCCGGGAATAATGTTGTACTGTTCATTCTTTTTTTTCAAAACGATTGTCGTTTGACTGCCAGACGTCGAACGTCCAGCCCAGTTTCATGGTTAAAGCTCACGCCCAAGTCCACTCTAAAAACTTTGAACTTTGAACTTTGAACTTTGAACTTTGAACTCGGAACTTTGAACGAACGTCACTCCTGTGGCGTTTACGACGTTAGTTTCTTTGCGATCTTGGCAACGTGCGCACCCTGAAAACGTGCGCCAGCAAGCTCGTTCTCACTCGGAACACGACTCCCGTCAGCAGCGGCTATCGTTGATGCTCCGTACGGAGAGCAACCGCTGACCTCGTCTGTAATCGATTGCCCCGCAAATGTATATGGCAGACCAACAATGACCATCCCGAGGTGCAGCAAGGTCGTATGGAAACTCAGAATCGTAGATTCCTGTCCGCCATGCTGTGTGTTTGAGCTGGCAAAAACGCTTCCCGCCTTTCCGACCAACGTTCCGTTCGCCCACAGTTGCCCAGTAGCATCAAGAAACTGGCGCATCTGTCCACACATATTGCCAAAGCGAGTTGGTGCTCCAAAAATGATCGCATCGGCTTCACCCAACTCATCGATGGTACATACAGGCACATCGGCCTGTAGCTTCTGGGCGTCAACCGCTCCCATCTTTTCTAACACATCTTTAGGCAGCGTCTCTGGAACTCTGCGGATCTTGACGTCCACATTCCCAACTGACCGCACGCCTTCAGCAACTGCGTTCGCCATTTTATAAACGTGCCCATACATTGAATAATAAACGATTAATACTTTCATAACAATCTCCCTTTTGTATTTTTACCCGTGCGAGTAACCGGATCAGACAACCCAATTACTACCCGTCGAAATGTAGACGCATCTTACCATTTTTACGCGATCCATAACAAGCTCCAAATCAGCGGCGCGCGTAATCGGTCAGTCGACTGGGGGGTGCAAAATAGTGATGGTATTGTGGGGTTTTCATCTTAATCATAATCTTAATCGTAATCCTAATCGCTTCATCCAGAGGAGCGTGTGCCGTAATCGGTTGCCTGAGGTGCTGATTGTTTACGGCGGTGAAAGTGCAGCCCTACTGAATGGATTGTTTCCAATGCATGACGTAAGTTGACAAGATTACGATTAGGATTACGATTAGGAGTAGGATTACGATTACGATTAGGATTACGATTAGGATTAGGATTAGGAAAACAGCCTACAACTTCTCTTCGACCTTGATGAGCCTAAGCTCACCACCTGTCACTAGCCGATTACGCGACGCGCATCCTT
>CAZUAY010000370.1:0-2932 GCA_964618405.1 uncultured Lentisphaerales bacterium | reverse complement strand
AGTCGCTAGTGGCTAGTCGCTAGTACGACTCCGGCCTCACCGAGGCCAGCCACAGGGGAGAAGTTGCGAGTTGCGAGTGGGCCAGCCACAGGGAAGAAAAACCTGTAGCCGTTGATGACCGGTCAATGAATCGTGAATGCACCCCCCGTCACTGACCGATTACGCGCACCCACAATTCCTGTATTGTCTTAGCAATCCGCCTATGTTAAAATCTGAAGTATGAAAACTTACTTCACGTTGATTTTCGCAGGTGCCGTGTTTCTGGGGCTTGAAGTTTTTGTGCCTGGAGGCGTTGTGGGAGCCATCGGAGTTTTGTTGCTACTGTGGGCGGCAGTTGTCGCCTTGAACACAGTATGCGGTGCTTTGGGGGTCGTGCTTGCGGTGCTCGCTCTCCTTGTGGGTTGCATCATGCTTTTCATGGTTGTGAAATTATTTCCCAATAGCTTTGTCGGCAGAAACCTTTCGCTTGAGACCGATATGAAAGAGTCTCATGCCGCTGACCAAACCCTTGCAGATCTTCTCGGTTCGGAGGGTGTTAGTAGCACGGTGCTACGGCCTTCTGGTTTTGTTGAATTGAAGGGCAAACGTGTTGATGTCGTGACACGCGGCGAAAATGTCGAGCAGGGCGCACGTGTTCGCGTGGTGGAGGTCGAAGGTAGCAGGGTCGTTGTCGAAAAAATTTCTTAAGAGAATTCGCAAATAAAATCGGAGGTATAAATGTTGATGTTCAAAAACGTAGTCATTATTGTAGTGGGTCTTGTCGTCTTCATCGTTCTCGGCATGATCTTTCAGGTCATTGGGATCTGGTTGCGCGCCGCGGTGTCTTCCGCCAGAGTTTCGATCTGGTCATTGGTGGGCATGAAGCTTAGGCGCGTTAATCCGTCGCTGATCGTCGATGCGCGTATTCGGCTCGTTAAAGCGGGTCTTTCGATCAGCACTGATTTGCTCGAAAGCCATTTTCTGTCGGGTGGCGACGTGATTAATGTCGTCAATGCGCTGATTGCCGCTGATAAGGCTGGCATTCGCCTCGGCTTCAAGCAGGCGACGGCGATCGACCTAGCCGGTCGCGACGTGCTCGAGGCTGTGCGAACCTCCGTGAATCCTAAGGTGATCGACTGTCCTGCCGCGAAAACAGGTTCCAATGGCATTGGGATGCTCGATGCCGTCGCGAAGGATGGTATCCGCCTTTTGGTTAAGGCTCGTGTTACGGTTCGTGCCAACATCGACCGCCTCGTCGGTGGTGCGAACGAAGAGACCATTATTGCCCGCGTAGGCCAAGGCATCGTGTCGTCCATCGGCTCGTGCGCAACCTACAAACATGTTTTGGAGAATCCAGACCAGATCTCCGCCAAGGTTCTGGCAAGCGGCTTGGATTCGCAGACCGGATTTGAAATTGTGTCCATCGACATCGCTGATATTTCTGTTGCGGGCGTCAATGACGTGGCGAACGTCGGTGCTCAATTGGAAACGGAACGTGCCAATGCCGATAAGCAGCTCCGTCAGGCGGAGGCCGAAGGCCGTCGCGCGATGGCCGTCGCGCTTGAGCAGGAGATGAAGGCAAAGGTTCAGGAAATGCAAGCGAAGGTTGTTGAAGCCAAAGCAGAAGTTCCCAAGGCCATGGCTCAGGCGCTACGGGAAGGCAAGCTTGGGGTGATGGACTATTATCGTCTCCAGAATATTGAATCCGATACGGACATGCGCCGCTCGATCGCCGGTCCTTCATCGGGTGAAGGAACAAAATAATGCGCGGCTTTCTCCCCTTTTTTCTGATCATCATTTTCATGGTGGTCAGGATTTCTAAGGAACTCTCGAAGGTTAACAAGAGCCGTCCGAGTACGGGTATGCCACCCGTACCTCCGGAAGGAGAGCGAGGGGCACGCGATATCTCTGACTTTTTACAGGAGTTGAAGCGGTTGAACCAGCCTGCGGCGCAAACGAGAGAAGAGCAGTCGGCGCACGATGAGCAAATGGCACTGAGAGAAAGAGTTCGTCGGGCGGTTCGTGAGAATCGAGAGATGAAGACGAAGATCTTGGATGAGCCTCCTCCCTCCCCTCCTCCTCTTGTCGTGAGTGTGATAAAGCCCAAATCTGTTGTCGAGCAGGAATACGATGCCTATTCGGTTGTCAATACGGCGGCACAAAATGAAAAAGAGGCTGAACAACAACGGACTGGGCTCGACCATCCTGTTTTCGCAGGCAGTCTTTATGATCCCATGGCGATTGCCAAGCGCGCCATCGTGCTCCGCGAAGTCATGGGTCCTCCTGTGGGGTTGCGGTAGCGGCTATGCTTTTTCAGTCATCTCTTGAAACCGATCGACGGTTTCGTTGCTGAGGATGTGCTCCATGGAGCAAGCATCCGTTTCAGCGTTTTCCTCAGAAACACCAATCGAGATCAAAAAGTTTTTCAGGAGCGTGTGGCGTTTGAAAATCATCGCGGCACGCCGCACGCCTGCTTCGGTCATTTTGATGTGCTGATAGGGCTCATATTCGATGAACGCTAGCTTCGCCAGCTCCTTGACCGCATTGTTGACGGACGGCATCTTAACGCCAAGCGTCTTCGCCACATCCACGACCCGTGCACTGCCGGTTTCTTGGATCTGGCGATGGATAGCTTCGAGATAATCCTCAAGACTCTTCGTCATTTCGATTTTGTTCCCCCTTGTACGCCTTTCATAGTACACGCTGCGGAGGATAAAGGCAAGGGTTAGAAGTTGAGTCAGCGTAATCGGTCAGGCACAGGGGGCTGTGCCTAACCGATTACAGTCGCTAGTTGCTAGTCGCTAGTCGCTAGTGCCCCTGCGACAGAGCCGACAGGGTTCCACCCAAATGGGCACGGAGATTTGCGTTTAGAATTAGAGAGATCTCCGCATAAGATAGGCTCGTAACGAACGGAGCACGGGTTTTCAACCCGTGTACGAAAACGGGTTGGAAA
>CAZUAY010000369.1:0-2947 GCA_964618405.1 uncultured Lentisphaerales bacterium | reverse complement strand
AGGATTAGTTCAAATACCGGAAGGTAGAAGAGTTTTCCCGCAAATGACCGTTGATGAGAACCTCGATTTGGGAGCGTACAGCCGAAAAAGCCTCAATAACGAGAAAAAAGAAGAAATCTTTGAGAAATTTCCGATTCTGAAAATGCGCTCGAAACAACTGGCTTCAACCTTATCGGGGGGAGAGCAACAAATGTTAGCCATGGGAAGAGCTTTAATGAGTTGTCCGAAAGTACTAATGATGGATGAACCCTCTATGGGGCTTGCACCTCTGCTTGTACAGCAAATTTTTTCTATGATTCAACAACTGAAGGGTCAGGGCGTGACGATTTTGCTCGTTGAACAAAATGCAGAGATGGCACTGGAGATTGCAGATCGAGCGTATGTCTTAGAATCGGGAAGCATTGTTGCAACGGGTAGCGGCCGGGAATTACGAGAAAGTTCGACGATACGCAAAGCATATTTGGGATTATCATAAGTACATAAAGTTAAAAAAGAAAACCCTACCTGTTTCAAGTTCGAATGAAAACAGATAGGGTTTTCCCTATTTCGTCTCGAATCAAAGAATGAAGGAGGAGATTCCAATGAATGAAGTTTGTCAGTATTGTAAGCATAACATTTGTATTCATAGAGTGCCTATTTTTTCAACTTTGAGTAAGGAGGCACTCCTTTATATTATACCTTTGATTCAACGTAGCAAATACGAAAAGGGCCAACGCCTTGTATCAGAAGGAGATTTTATCGACTCGTTGATTATCATTAACCACGGTAGTGTGAAAGCTTTCAAGACGACTCCGGATGGACGAGAACAAATTCTTTATGTTTTTTCAGAAGGGGATTTTTTCGGCGAAACCAATTTGATGGGAAACCAACGATCCAATTATCATGTTGAAGCGCTCGAGAATGTATTTACATGTGCTTTGAATCGTGCGCAATTCGAAACGCTAATCCGTACCCATCCGGAGATTGCTCTAAAAATTATTGAAGAGCTTGGGCGACGAATCAATGCCATGGAGGTATCGATGCAAAGTATGGGGGTACGTAGTATTAATGCTCGTATTGCATCATTGCTTTGCGAATATCAAGAAAAATTTTCAGAAAATACAGAATCGGGAATCATTTTGCATCTACCGCTGAGTAGAGAGGGTATGGCAAATTCCTTAGGGATTGCCCGTGAGACTTTAAGCCGAAAATTAGGTCAGTTCGAATCCAAAGGCGTCATTCGGTCGTTGAATAACAAAACAATGATGGTATTACAACCGGAAGAATTACAAAACCTAGCAGGCTATTCCGAGTGATTTACTAGGATATTTGATTTGAATCACAGAAATTCTCTTTCCCTTCTGTTAAGATGATGTCAGCAGAAAGGTTGGGAGAACATGAAAATCATTGATTCGAACAAAAGTGTGTTTGAAATCAGTCAGCAATATCCAGAACTGATTCAGATCTTATCAACACTGGGGTTTAAAGATATTCTTTTGCCGGGTATGTTGCAGTCGGCTGGAAGGATGATGACCATTCGTAAAGGGGCAACGATGAAAAAAATCGAGTGGTCGAATATCGAATCAACTTTTTCTAAACATGGGTTCCTAATCCTATAACGTTATCATAAGGAGAATTGACATGAGCGAACACATCAATAATCGGGAATATCGCAAAGAGATGATCAAGAAAATGATCACACAGCTTCATGAAGGTAAAACGATTGATCAAGTCAAGGGAATGTTCAACGAAGTTTTCAACGGGGTTTCGGCCACCGAAATTTCAGAAGCAGAACAAGCGTTGATCTCGGAAGGCCTACCAGTAGAAGAGGTACAGCGTCTATGCGATGTTCATGCCGCTGCTTTCAAAGGTTCTATTGCTGAAATCCATAGTCAAGTGGACGTATCTGTAATTCCTGGGCATCCTGCAAATACGTTAAAAGCAGAAAACGTTTTCATACAGACCCTAATTGATGCAAGAATAAAACCCTATCTTAATCAAATTGATCAACCTGAAACAAAAAACTTTGTCTTAAAGGCGTTAGAAGATTTAGCGAAAATCGACATCCATTATTCCAAAAAGGAAAATCTAATGTTTCCATATTTAGAAAAGTATGGTATCACAGCGCCTCCGAAAGTTATGTGGGGAGTTGATGATGAGGTTCGAAGTCAATTGAAGGAAGTTCGTCAAAGAATCATATCTGGAGATACCGGGAATGAGTTCGTAACAGCGATGGAGGAGCTCTTAACAAAAATCACGGAAATGATTTATAAAGAAGAAAACATTTTGTTGCCCATGCTCATTGAACATTTGACACAACAAGAATGGAAAACGATTGATGATGAAAGTGCAGAAATCGGACATCTCGTTGAAAAACTGGGTCAGTGGCACCCTGTTGAAGAAAAGCAGAGTGTTGTGGTTGCGGAGGATAAACTACCGGGAATTATTACGTTACCGAGTGGGGTTTTCACAACCGAAGAACTGACGCATGTCTTGAATGCACTTCCCTTTGATATTACATTTGTAGATAAGAATGATAAAGTGAAATACTTTTCCCAAGGTAAAGAGCGAATCTTCGCACGCACGAAAGCAATCATTGGACGCGAAGTTTCCAATTGTCATCCCCCGGCAAGTGTACATGTTGTGGAGCAAATCGTTGCAGATTTAAAGAGCGGTAAAAAAGATCACGAGGATTTTTGGATCTCAATGAAAGGTCAATATATTTTCATTCGTTACTTTGCTGTAAGAGATGAACAAGGGGAGTATTTAGGCGTTTTAGAAGTAACTCAAAATATAAAGCCTCTTCAAGAGATTACTGGAGAGAAAAGACTAGTCTCACAATAGAACAATTAAAAAACCGCAGCAATTGAGGCTGCGGTTTTTTTATATGGATGAAGTCTTGATTTTTTGTTCGTTCTGTTGTATGATACAAACGTTAGCACTCTGTGAACTAGAGTGCTAACAAAAG
>CAZUAY010000368.1:0-3049 GCA_964618405.1 uncultured Lentisphaerales bacterium | reverse complement strand
ACTACTCACTGCGCACTACGCACTGCTAGCTTCTCTCGCGGCTCGCCACAGTATCGCCCTCCCTCCCTTTTCTGACTGACTGGGTCTGCGGTTAGACACTAAACTCTATGTGTTCTCCCAGCGGTGTTGATTGATTTCGCCCCTTGTTCAAGACCGAGCGATCATCTCCGTATGGATGATCTTCTCCAAAGCCGGAAGCTGGTTCTCTATAGTTGCCCACACCATGGTGGCGTCAACGCCGAAATATTGATGAATCAGAACATCGCGTAGTCCAGCAATACTTTTCCATGGAATATCGGGGTACTTTGAACGAAATTCATCGGGTAGCGATTTAACGGCTTCACCGATGATCTCAAATTGGCGAATAACTGCATCCCTCGTCTTTCTGTCGGACATAAAATAATCTCTCCCGTCCATTGTGTATTCACGAATGGCAGCTATCGAATCGCGAATGTGCAACAGGAAAAACATCAAGTCCTTGTTCATAAGGAACGAGCCTCCGCCAGAATCTGGTCCCGGAGGTAGGGACTCAGTCCGGCCTCGGAAACGACGTCGACTTTGGCGTGAAGGGCCGTTTGCATATCCTGAACAAAGGAAACCAAGTCGGTCAAATCTCTGGAAGGTGCCATGCCAACGAGAAGGTCAAGATCGCTTTGGCTGTTCTGCTCTCCTCTGGCAACGGAACCGAAAACACGTAATCTGATGATGCCGTGTTTTGCCGAGATAAGCTGAATCTCTCTGCGCTTTTTTCGAAGTTCTGCTAGTGTTGTCATCGTGGAACCCCCATTTAACAAGGTGCTAACAGTATAGTCTATTTGAATAACTTCCTCAACCATGAAAAGCGTATATCGGTATCGGTGGCAGACTCCTAAAAGACCCCTAGACACTGCGCCTACGCACTGCTCACTCTCTTCAACCTCGCTACTCGCCACTCACCACTTCTCACAAGGCTCGCCCTCCAGACCGAGGGGATGGGGTCTATTTCTTCGAGTTCGTCGATAGGGTCGAGGAGGAAAGGAGGAGCACAAAGGTGGGGGGACTTTCTTGTCCCCCATTCGTGACGGGGACAGGAATGTCCCCGTTCCTGTGAGCTTCGCAACTCGCAACCTCGTGGTTCGACAAAGTTAGCGACAAAGCTAACGACAAAGTTACTTCGCAACTCACAACTCGCAACTCGCAACTCAAGACTTCTCAAGACTAGCGACTTCTCGCGACTCGCTGCTTTTCTCAAAATACAGCTTGCCGATTGAGGTAAAGAAGCGTAAAGTTGTAATAAAAACAACAAGCATACGTTGATTATAACGATTTGAATACAATTTTAATAACTTCAACAGAAAAGCAGCCACTAGTAAATTTATGAAACCAACCCGCAAACTAACTGCCCTCGGCTACGCTTGGCTTGCACAACGATACCCGCTCGATCCGATTCCTCACTTTATCGAATCGTTCACAGCAGAACCTGGCATTCGGCTGACCGAGCACGTGGGAAATCGGATCAGAGAAATTTACCCTCATACGGTCTACCGGCTGAGTTCTGTTTTCGAGCACCTTGATTTTGCCTTGAAACACGAGGGATTGCATCTCGAATTGATACGAAATTTGATGCCGTACCTTGAGTTCAGTGAAGTCATGGCGTATGTGAGCGCAACGCCAACGGGTGCTAATGCACGGCGTATCGCTTATCTTTATGAGGCATTCAGCGGGAAACAACTTCCACTGCCGGATATCAGCATGGGAAACTACGTGCCGCTTGTAGATCCTCGGAAGTACTTCACAGGGCCCGTCAGAAAACTATCCCGCTGGAGAATTGATCTCAATTTGCTACATTCTCTCGACTGCTCGTTCATGCTACGCAGGACACCTGCTCTCGCACCGAGCCGTGACGCTGCAATGCACAAACGCTGCGCTAAACTTGTCGCCGAACTGCCCGCTGAGATCTTCCAACGCGCCGTTCGCTATCTGTATGCTAAAGAAACACGAACGTCGTATGCCATCGAAAACGAGACGCCATCGCAACAACGAACCGACCGTTTCATCGCACTTTTGGCGAGGGCTGGAAACGAAGATGTTCTCACGGAAGACGGCCTTGTCGGACTTCAAAAAGAGGTGGTCGACCCTCGTTTCGCTGCGAGCCGTTGGCGGGACTTTCAAAACTATGTAGGACGCACGCTAGCCCCTGGGATTGAGGATATCCACCTGATTCCTCCGCGTCCAGATGATGTCGACTTTTTGATGCAGGCATGGTTAGCGATGGCCCAGCATCTGGCCCATTCTGAGGCGGTTCCACCCATTGCAGCGGCAGCGCTTGTCGCCTGGAGCTTCGTTTATCTGCACCCGTTCGAAGATGGCAATGGGCGGATCCATCGCTTTCTGATTCATCACATCCTTGCGGCGCGACACTTCGGCCCACCTGGAGTTCTCTTACCCGTCTCCGCTGTTCTGCTCAATCGTCCCGCCGATTACGATGCATCACTTGAAGTTTTTTCAGTTCCGTTGAAGTCTCGTACCGATTACAGCCTCGCCACCGACGGAACGCTCAGTGTTCACAATGCGACTCTCGATCATTTTCGCTACATCGACTTCACGACAATGGCTGAAGCCCTCCATGATTTCCTTGAAGAAACCATCGAGAAAGAAATTCCCGCCGAATTGAAGTTTCTTAGATCGTATGAAGCGGCCCGAATCGCCATGCGTGATGTCGTCGACCTACCAGAACCAACCGCTAACCTCTTTCTACGACTTTGTCTCCAGAACAACGGAAGGTTGTCGAAGGCTAAACGAAGCCTCACCCCGTTCGAGAAGCTGACCCACGATGAAATGATTCGCCTGGAACTAGCTGTTTCAGAAGCGTATGGCATGAAGGGGGAGAGAGAAATTACGAATTAAGAGAGAGGTGTTAGGTTTTAGGCCTTAGGCTCTAGCTGGGAGAAAATTACGAATTATGAATTACGAATTACGAATTGGAAAAGCGGATCCTCGCAACTCGCAGATCGTAACTCGCTACTTCTCCCCTGTGGCTGGCCTCGGTGAGGCCGGAATCGTCCGCGAT
>CAZUAY010000367.1:0-3090 GCA_964618405.1 uncultured Lentisphaerales bacterium | reverse complement strand
TCGACTACGCCACCAGCGAGTTCTGCAACCGCTTCCTGCCCTACACCGAAGACGCCCAGGGCAAACAGCGCGCGCAGATGCTCGGAGCTGCCCGTTCAGCGCGACAAAACATCATTGAAGGCACCGAACGCGCAACGACATCTCGCGAAACCGAAATAAGGCTGCTGGATGTCGCGAAGGCCAGCATGGCCGAACTGGTCGGCGATTTCGAGATGCTGTTGCGACGCAAAAATGCCATGCCGTGGCGCAAGGATTCCGCAGAATTTCAAGCCGTCAAGTCGGTTCCCTTTTCGCGCCACCCCATCGCCGATGACGATCTCTATGCGTTTCGCCAAGCTTTCGACGAGCATTATGCGAAATTCGCTCTTTGGCTTTCATCGCCCGATGCAGCCATAGTGGCAAATGCGCTTGCCGTCATGGGGCTTCGTGCCATCGCCATGCTAAAAGCACTGACAGAAAAGAAGTTCGCCGACTTCCTCACCGAAGGCGGTTTCAAAGAGAAGCTCACGCGCGATCGGATTGACGCACGAGACGCCAATGCCCAACAGTTAGAAAACGTGCCCGAGTGCCCACTCTGCCACAAACCGATGGTCTTGCGGACTGTCCGCAAGGGCGAAAAAGCCGGCAACTCATTCTGGGGTTGCCGCGACTACCCAGAATGCAAAGGCGCTCTCAACGTCGAATAGGAATCCCTTTGCCCCTTGCCCATTCCCCTTCCCTCCCCACCCCTTTCCCCCTCCCTCCCCACCCTTTTCCCCTTGCCTCATTCCCCCTCCCCCCCAAAAAGCAAAACATCCCATGTACACCGAAGACAACCTTCTTCCTATTTCTGCCGTTGCACATTATGTGCACTGCCCACGGCGGTTTGCTCTTTTGCATCTTGAGCAAATTTGGGCCGATAATATTTTCACGGCAGAAGGTACGGTCATGCACGAAAAAGCGGATAGTGGCGAAAATGAGTCGAGAGGTGACACGAAGATTATCCGTACACTTCGGCTGCGTTCCTTGCGCCTCGGCATCACCGGTATCGCCGATGTGGTAGAATTCCATCGCTGTGAAACAATAGACGGGGGCGTAGCCATTCCGCATATCAGCGGAACATGGCTCCCGTTTCCCATTGAGTACAAACGGGGAGCAGCAAAAAACATTGACAGCTATTGCGCACAACTTTGTGCTCAAGCTCTCTGTCTTGAGGAAATGCTACAGGTTGACATTCCCGAAGGCGCACTCTTCCTCGGCCTCAAACAACACCGAACACCGGTCGTATTCGATGCTTCTCTCCGCGAGAAGACCGAGTCTGCATGCCGAGATATCCATCAACTATTTGCAACTGGAATTACGCCATCTCCTATTTACTCAAAACGTTGTGAAAGTTGTTCTATCATTGAGCAATGCCAGCCACGAGCAATCAACTCGGGTAAATCTGCCCATGATTGGGTTGACCGTCAGATCACATCCATGATCGACACCCCCTCATAACCACCACGACACCTGATTCGGCTCCTTTATGAAAAAGCTCCTCAATACCCTCTACGTTTCGACCCAAGGCATTTACCTCCGCCAAGAGGGCGAAACGCTCGTGGCGGAACTCCAACGCGAAGTGAAGTTGCGTTTGCCAATTCATACCCTCTCTGGCATCGTGTGCTTTGGCAACGTAATGTGCAGTCCGTTTCTTCTCGGCCTCTGCGGTGAGCGTGGCGTCCATGTCAGCTTCTTAAGCGAGTACGGTAAGTTTCTTGCCCGAGTTTCGGGACCCATATCCGGAAACGTTCTCCTACGGCGCGAACAATTCCGAGTCGTCGAAAACCCACCTGCCGCTTGCCTCATCGCCAAGAATATCGTTCTGGGAAAAATCGCCAATAGCCGAACTGTCCTTCAACGTCTCCTTCGCGATCACGGCGAAGACGAGCGCGTTGCCCATGCCGTCAATATGCTAGCGAACATTCTCCGACGCGTCCAATCTGTTGAAGACGTTGACACACTCCGTGGGCTCGAAGGCGAAGCCGCCTCGCACTACTTCTCTGTATTCGACAGCTTGGTCGTTTCACAGAAAAAAGATTTTGCTATGACCGTGCGCTCTCGCCGCCCTCCCCTCGACCCCATCAATACACTGATTTCTTTTCTCTACACAATTCTTGCCCACGATTGTGAAGGCGCGCTCGAAGGCGTTGGACTCGATCCCCAGATGGGATTCCTGCACGCCTTACGACCGGGACGCCCAAGCCTTGCACTCGACCTCATGGAGGAATTCAGATCCGTTCTTGCAGATCGCGTTGCTCTGTCGCTGATCAATCTGAATCAGATCAACGTAAAGGGCTTCGTCACATCCGAATCGGGAGCGGTTACGATGAAGGACGACACACGCAAAGAAGTGCTTTCCGCCTGGCAGAAGAAAAAGAAGGAAACGATTCTCCATCCCTTCACCAATGAGAACGTCGAGATCGGCCTGCTTCCCCACGTACAAGCGCAACTTCTCGCACGACACCTGAGAGGCGATATTGACGCCTACCCTCCCTTTTTACTCAAATGAAAGGAAATTTCGTATGATGGTATTGGTCAGTTATGATGTTTCGACCATCGATCTCGGTGGAAAGCGCCGACTTCGGCGCGTAGCCAAGACCTGTTTAAACTACGGCATTCGAGTCCAAAATTCAGTTTTCGAATGTAATGTCGATTCCGCACAATGGGTGATGTTTAAATCAAAGCTTCTCGATATTTATGAGCCTGAGATGGATAGCCTACGCTTTTACTTCCTCGGCAACAACTACAAAAGCAAAATTGAACACTGCGGTGCAAAGCCCACGATTGACGTCGAAGACTTTCTTGAATTATAATCGCGAACCCCAAGCACACATAAAACTCCTAGAAGCTTCGCGGTAGTTGTAAACACTTGGTAATTAACAATTTAAGTCTTTCAGTCGGTTCCTTGACAATTTAAGATAACGCCTTTCACCAGGTTCGCGGAAACGCCTACTTGCACTGGCTCTCCCCCCCATGATAATATGACCACCGTCGCGCCCCACGTGGGCGCGTGAATTGAAACAACACCCCGCCACCCCGCGCCGGACGGCCACGGTCGCGCCCCACGTG
>CAZUAY010000366.1:0-3092 GCA_964618405.1 uncultured Lentisphaerales bacterium | reverse complement strand
TCGCGGACGATTCCGGCCTCATCGAGGCCAGCCACAGGGGAGAAGTAGCGAGTTGTGAGTTGCGAGTAGCGAGGGAGCCGCTTTTTCAATTCGTAATTCGTAATTCGTAATTCGTAATTTTTTCCCACTTTGCGTTTAAGATTCTATCACCATAGCCAACAAGGAACATCCAACGTCCAAATGAATGACCGCTCGCGAACTCTACGATAATAACGTAAGATCGTAGACGGCCTGACCGAAGTTCCCCACTTGGGAATTGGATTTGAGTGTTGGCTGTTGGAAATTGAGAATGCAAAGAACTCAGAAACCTTTTCGGATAACGTCTAGCGCCTCTATAGTAATCGGTCAGGCACAGCCCTCTGTGCCTAACCGATTACAGTCGTTTTTGTAAAATCAACTGTACTTCATTCTTACAGTTTTGTAACATACGCACACGAAACAAGTTCAAAGATGGGTACCCCTTATATGAGCAACTGCAATAGAATTTACGCAATCAACAAAATCGGCCAAGGCATCGCTGAAGGCCCTTGCGGCGTCAAAATAGCTTCAATCGACCACTATGGTGTAGATGTTTTCAACGAAGACTCCATGCGGAAGTACCTTTCCAAAGATGTAGCCGAAAAATTGTTGGCTACCGTCAACAAGGGCGTGCCGGTTGATTCTGCCATTGCTGGCGATGTTGCGCACGGCATGAAAGAATGGGCACTGGACCGCGGGGCAACACATTACACCCACTGGTTCCAACCGCTCACGGGCGGCACCGCAGAAAAGCACGATTCTTTTGTAGAGCCGACGAAGCATGGCAAAGCCATCATGTCCTTTTCTGGCAAAAACTTGGTCGTGGGCGAGTCGGATGCCTCTAGCTTCCCCTCCGGCGGCATCCGTTCTACGTTCGAAGCGCGTGGCTATACGGCATGGGATCCTTCTAGTCCGGCTTTTATCAAACGCCATGCGAACGGGGCTACTCTATGCGTCCCGACTGCATTCTGTAGCTACACAGGCGATGTGCTCGACAAAAAGACGCCGCTTCTGCGCTCGATACAAGCCCTGAAGTCCTCCATCGTGAGGCTCATGGCCTGTTTCGGAAACGAAGGGGAAACCGCTTCGGTAACGCTGGGACCCGAGCAGGAATATTTTTTGATTGATAAGAGTTTTTACCTTCACCGTCCCGACCTCCTCCAGACGGGTCGCACGCTTTTTGGTGCTCCGCCCCCCAAACACCAGCAGCTCGAAGATCACTACTTCGGGGCTATTAAGCCCCGTATCATTAAGTTCATGTCCGAGGTCGAAGAAGAACTCTGGAAACTTGGGATTCCCGCCAAAACGCGGCACAATGAAGTAGCACCGGCACAGTTTGAGTTGGCCCCGATGTTTGAAGAACTCAACATTGCCGTCGACCACAATATGCTGATTATGGAGACGCTGCGCCAAGTGGCCGACCGCAATGGCCTCTTTTGCTTGCTACACGAAAAGCCTTTCGACGGTGTCAACGGTTCAGGAAAGCACAACAATTGGTCACCCTCTTACGGCAAGCGCAACCTGCTCGACCCTGGCACAGACCCCGAGCAGAACATGATCTTCCTCACGGTCCTTGCCGCCATCATCCGCGGCGTAGATCTTCATGCTGATCTGCTTCGTACCACGACGTGTAGCATCGGAAACGACCTGCGGCTGGGAGCCAACGAGGCACCGCCGGCGGTGATTTCTATCTTCCTCGGCGAGCAACTCGATGACATCATCGAACAGCTCGTCAAGGGAAGTCCCTCCAATAAGAAGAAGCCTTCCACGATGCGAATCGGCGTCGACATCCTGCCAACACTTCCACGCGATGCAACCGACCGCAACCGAACGAGTCCGTTCGCGTTCACCGGAAACAAATTCGAGTTTCGTGCGCCTGGTTCAAGCCAGTCCTGCGCGGGATCGAACATGTTTCTCAACACCATTGTGGCAGAGTCCTTGGACTATGTTTCTGAGCAACTCGAGAAGTCCAGCAAAACAGACTTCGCACAGGCCTTGCAGGGAATCATTCGCGACATTTTTATCAAACACAAACGGGTCATTTTTAACGGAAATGGTTACAGTGCTGATTGGGCAGTCGAATCAGCGAAGCGTGGACTCCCCAATCTCGTCACCACCCCTGAAGCCCTGAAGCCCCTTCTCGATTTGGGCAACCAAAAGCTGGTTGAGAAATACGGTGTGTTCTCGAAGGTCGAAATGCACTCGCGTTATGAAGTATTCCTCGAAGAGTATCACCGTAAAGTGCAAATCGAAGGCGTAATCGCTCTCGAAATGGCCTCCAGCATCATTCTCCCGGTCGTCACAGACTACTACAGCAAACTCTCGTCCACGCTCAGCAAAGCGACCATGAGTGGACTCAAAGGCGGAATTAAAGGCCTCCTGTCGGTTGCTGAGACCGTCGGTGGCGGACTCGACAACCTCATCACGTCTTGTGCAAAGCTCAAAAAAGCTCTCAACAAGAATGACTACCCCACCATCCTTTCGACGATGCTAGAACTTCGCGCCGTCGTTGACGCGATGGAGCTGATCATCGATGATACCGAGTGGCCCCTACCGAAGTATCGCGAAATGCTCTTCATCTACTAGGTGCGTTCACGAAAACCACCACTTTCTCGAAAGTTCTCACCGAGGCGTTTCATTTGATGATCCAGCATCGTAATGACGCGGCGGCAGAGAATTAACAATTCAACAAGGCTGGCCCGTGCCACATCCACAAGCTTGATTTCCGTTTCTTTCGAGGTTGAAGTTCGCTCTGAACCTTCCATGATGTTGGCGCGGCCTGACCGCGCTGCCTGCACCATTTGGTCGTACAAGCGTCCTTTCGGATCGTTTCGAAGATTCAAAAAAGTATTACAGAAACGAATTGTTGCGAGGTAGACGATCGTGGTCAGCGTGAACGAATCAAGTCGGCGATAGCCGCCGTGGGGATCGAACAGTTCCATAAGCTTTCCTCCAGGAGAAGTTGCTAAAGATCGATGGAAGTTTAGCAAACAATAAGGAGGAACAGAAGTGTTTTGTCGACAACAGCTTTTTTCGACGAACTCGACACATCGACCCACATCGGCACGGCGACT
>CAZUAY010000365.1:0-3155 GCA_964618405.1 uncultured Lentisphaerales bacterium | reverse complement strand
CTCGCGACTGTAATCGGGCAGTCAACGGGGATACCCCCCGTCACTGACCGATTACTAGGCACAGTGCAAAAGCCACCTTGCACACAAGCACGCGCTTTAGTAAAATTCCCTTATACTTTGAAGATTGGTTCTTAACCTTAATACTGACAAACTTTAGTACTCAAATTCTCAAAACAGAAAACATTTATGAAACAAAAAATCAACTGGGGAATTCTCGGTGCGGGTGCCATTGCTCACGCCTTTGCAGACGGCGTCTCTCGCTCAACAACCGGCACGCTCAAAGCGGTCGGCTCACGCACGCAGGAAAATGCGAACGCCTTTTCGACCAAATGGGGCGGTCTGACCGCTCACGGTAGCTACGAAGCCCTGCTGGCCGATCCCGAAGTCGATGCCGTCTACATCGCAACCCCGCACCCCATGCACCCCGAATGGGCAATCAAAGCCGCAGAAGCGGGCAAGCACGTTCTCGTTGAGAAGCCCATGGCCATCAATGCCTACTTGGCGCAGACCCTGATCGAGGCTGCGGTAGACAATAAGGTCTTCCTCATGGAAGCCTATATGTATCGATGCCACCCGCAAACAGCCAAACTCGTTGAATTAATACAAGCAGGCACCATCGGCAAGATCGCCGTCGCCGAGGCCTCATTCAGCTTCCAGTCCCAATTTTCACCCACCTCGCGCCTGTGGAGTAACGCCTACGCCGGCGGTGGCATTCTCGACGTTGGGGGCTACACAACGTCCATCCTCCGACTCATCGCCGGCGCTTCGATGGGACGCCCCTTCGCCGACCCCATTCAGGTAACAGGAGCTGGCAAGCTACATGAGGAATCTGGCGTTGACAGTTGGGCCGTTGGCACGCTCGCCTTCGAAAACGGCTTTGTAGGTACCCTCCGCACGGGTGTCGGCATCGGAACAGAAAACGTCGTTCGCATCTTTGGCTCAGAAGGTAGCATCATCTTACCGGATCCCTACGTCTGCGCTCGCAGTGGCGCCATGAACGGCCGCATCATCGTCCGCCGCCGTGGACAACCCGAAGCGATCATCGACCTACCCTCAGCCGTCACCAGCTACGCCTACGAAGCGGACGTCTGCGGCCGCGCCATCCTCGCAGGCCACCAGCAAGCCGATGCCCCCGCCATGACATGGGAAGATTCGCTCGGCAACCTCCGCACACAAGACGCATGGCGCCAAGCGATCAACCTCGTCTACGACCAGGAGAAACCGGAAGCCCTTGGAGCGCGTACACCGGCCAATCGCCCGCTCACTCGAAAACCCTCGGCCGCAGCGCCGGATGTGCGCCTGCCAGGACTCGACAAACCCCTCTCCCGCCTCGTCATGGGCGTTGACAACCAAGCAACCATCGCACACGCTGCTGCCGTCTTCGATGACTATTTCATGCGGGGCGGCAACGTCTTCGACACGGCATACGTGTATGGCCGAGAACGCTCAGCGCTGCTCGGACGCTGGATCGCCGCTCGTGGCGTCCGCGACCAGGTCGCCGTCATTGCGAAAGGCGCCCACACCCCTCATTGCAACCCAACGGCACTTGTCTCCCAACTCGACGAACAACTCGGGTGGCTCGGAATCGACTCTGCCGACATCTACATGTTGCACCGCGATAACCTCGATATCCCTGTTGGTAAATTTATCGACACGCTCAATGAGCTTGTTAAAGCTGGGAAAATTAAAATCTTCGGCGGTAGCAATTGGTCGATTGACCGCGTGCGCAAAGCGAACGCCTACGCAAAACGGAAAGGCTTACAAGGCTTCTCGGTGTTGTCCAATAACCTCTCACTGGCTGAAATGAATAACCCAATCTGGAACGGCTGTCTGCATGTACACGATGCGAAATCCCGCGCATTCTTAAAGAAGACGCAGATAACACTCTTGCCGTGGTCAAGCCAAGCACGCGGATTTTTTGTGCCATCCCGTGCACGCCCCGACCTTTTGGATGATCCTTCACTCGTCAACACATGGTACTCCGAAGCCAATTTCCAACGGCAAGCACGGGCCATCGAACTCGCCAAGAAGAAGGGATGCGAACCGATCAACATCGCCCTGGCTTGGGTGCTTCACCAGCCCTTCCCAGTTCTGCCACTGATTGGCCCACGTCAACTTTCCGAGACACGCTCCAGCTTCGCCGCGTTGCCCGTTAAGTTGACCGCTGCCGAGTGCCGATACCTAAATCTAGAGGTCTAAAGGCTTCTGATTTAAATAATAAGCGAGAAGAGTAAAATAAAACGTTAGCGCTTCTCGTTTAGAGGACAGTATCTCCATAACAAAATAAGAAAGGTCTCTCTCATGAAATACACATACCCCCTGCTTGCCTGCACCCTCGTGATGCTGCAAGCCTCGCTCTACGCTGCCGATGCTGGAGCAAAGCCAGAGAATAAAGGTTGCAAGGCTGTTTCAGCCGAACAACAAAAAGCATGCATGCTCAAAATGTTCGATAAAAACGCCGATGGCAAGCTTGACGAAGCCGAGCGCGCAACCATGAAGGCTAAACGCGAAGAAATGAAGAAGAAGTTCGACAAAAATGCCGACGGTAAACTCGACGAAGCCGAACGCAACGCGATGCGTGCTGCCTGCATGGCTCAGAACGAAGCCGCTTGTCCGAAGGCTAAACAGCAGAAAATGAAGATGAAGATGAAGATGAAGTGCGACACAAATGGCGACGGCCAAGTTGATAAGGCCGAATGTCAGGCCGCCCGGGCTGCCTGCAAGGATGCCCCGAAGGTTGCAAAACCTGAAGCAGCGGTTAAAAAGGAACAAGTCGCCAAAAAGGAAAAGATCAAGGCAAAAGACGAAGGACAGGGCAAGAATGTTGCTGAAAAAAAACAAAACAGCGGTCCTCCCCCAGCAGTCCTGAAAGCTTTTGACAAGGATGGCGATGGCCAACTCTCAAAGGAAGAGCGCAAGGCGCTTCGTGAGACGCGCAAAGCCTTCGATAAGGATGGCGATGGCAAGCTCAGCCCTGAAGAACGAAAAGCGATGATTGACTCACTGAAGAAGTAATCGCGCCTTCGCGATCGTCCCAACGCTCGTAAAGCACAAAGATTCAAGGAACGAGGTTAACGCCTCGTTCCTTTTTTTATACAAACTTTCCTAACCCTTTGCGGCAGCCGCTAAGTCTCACGTTATTATCGTAGATTTCG
>CAZUAY010000364.1:0-3165 GCA_964618405.1 uncultured Lentisphaerales bacterium | reverse complement strand
GAATAAATTGCCGGCGCAACGTTATTGACTTCAACCGAAAAAGTTTTAGGATCAAAGTTTCCCGATGGGTCGGAAAACGTTAGGATGGCGCTCACGGGGCCGTCTGGCGCCCCAATGGAGAAAATTGCCGTGTCCGAATTGGCCACGATCGTCACCGTAGGATCGAAAATCAACCGGCCTGAATTGAGTCCACCGCTGTTGACGTTGAGGGTTACGTCTGAGGTGGGCACTTTGCCAATTTTGACCCTTACTTTGTGAGTCGGGCTCCCCCCATTTTCATCGACTTCTAAAAAAGGTAGCCCAGTCGTTGTACTGGTGACCGTAATCGATCTTTCTGCGGCAGAAGGCGTGACCGTAACGGGGATTTCGATAAACTCAGTCGGATGATCTTGCGAATAAATCCGGATCATGACCGTTCCAGGGGTGATGCCGTCTATTCTAAAGTTGTGGGTGCTCGATCCACCGAACATCGTGCTGGGTGAGGGCCCGACCGTTGCAACTGCATTGCTTGTACTGACGGCCAACAACACGATATCGGTGAGATTGTTCGCTGCGATGCTCGGTCTATTGACTGTAATGATGGCATAATCTCCACGCATGATCGAAATCCCAGCTGCATTGGAATTCTCGATCTTGAAAAGATTGATTGCAACAGTCTGGTTGTAAGCATCTGCATTAATCGAATTCGCGAAAGCCTCGCTGTACTGATTAGCCTGTTTTAATTCTTTCGTTCCGTCAAAATTCGTAATTCTCGATCCATTCATTCGAATGATGTTGCGAGCAGAGGCGGCGGTGGGGGCCTTAATCGTGAATCCCATGCCGTAATCACCGGGTTGTGGGGCATACGTGAACGTCATGAGGTTACTGCTGATCGATTCAAACGACGCATATCGTGTTTGATTGCCAATCATAAATTCAAATTCAGGTCGAGCGCCTGTGTCTCCAGGGTCGGCAGTAAAATCATGTAATCTGTCATTAAATAAAACGTCAATATACAACGCTTGACTCGTTTCCGAAATCAGTTCGTTAGTAGCACTGCCCGTATCCGCAAAAACCAGAATATCGTCTATCGCGAGAGGCGTCAAAACCGGAGCGGCTACGACAGTCACGGGGATTTCAACAAACTCGGCGGGATGATCCTGCGAGTAGATCCTGACCAGAGAATTTCCCGACGCAACGCCGGTAATAACAAAATTACAGGAGGAATTGGTCCCAGGCAACACGTAGGATGATGGGCTAACCGTTGCAACCGCGCTATTTGTGCTCAGTGCAAGCAACTTGATGCTGGTGGCATTATTAGCGGCAATGGTAGGCCGACTAACCGTAATGATGCGAGTACTACCGCTAGAAATCGAAATCCCAGCCCCGTCCGTGTTCTCCACCTTATACAGGTTGATTTCGATCGCTTGGTTGTCGGGATTCGTGTTCACTGCCACGGCGACAGGGTTAGAATACTGGGCGTAAACACCAAGAGAATCCGTCTGCGTTGTATTTTCAATCGTCAGCCCTGCCGGCATGACAATCGTTCGGTTAGCCAACGGGTTTGCAGGATTAGCAGCCTGCTTAATTGTGAAGCCTGTTCCGTAATCGCCAGGTTCCGGAGCATATTCAAAGAGCAGAGTATTATTCAAGAAAATATCTTTAAACTTAGCTTTTTTCGCTACGCCACCTAGTGAGAATTCCATTTCAGGAACGAGCGGGGTCAACGTGCGGAAATCAAAGAGATCATCCGAAAACACGACCGCGATCAGAAGCGTCTCGCTGGACTCTGATAGCAGAACGTTCGTTCCTCCTATCGTATCGGGCGTGACGAAGACATCTGACACCTTGAGATCGCCTGCCCCCCCTAACGCCGTCATGGCACCTAGGAAGAGAAGCGCAACGAAGCTTGATTTGAATGCGTTTTTAAAAATTTGTTTCATGTTAGTGCCTTTCGCAGAAACGTTATAGCCTACCGAGCCAACGTCTACTTGCTTTTTCCTACGTATTGAATCGAGACCTATTTTATCGTTTAAATTATTGCTTCGCTTTTACTTTTGCTGTTTCATCTGCTTTCGCAGCTTCTTCTGTCTTCGCCTTTGCGTCTGCTTCCTTCTGTTGCGCGGCCTTTTCCATGGCAAGACGGCGCTCACGATGCTGTCGGGCAATCTCTTCTCGCAATTTTAACTGGCTCTTGCCGAAGCTATCGCGTGCCTCCTGCACCTTTGCCTGAAGCGTGACAAGCTCTGGATCTGAATCGAAAACAGCCTTAAGGGCCAACATCTTTTCTTCCAACATTTTATCTAACTCGGCAATATCAGCACTGAGCTTGGCTGCGTCTTGATTCTCTTCCAGTATCGTCTTGCGCCGTGCTTCCATTTGTTTTGTAATTTGCCCAACGGCTGCCATTTGTTGATCACGAGGTGTTTTCATTTCCATCAGTACACGGCGAGAAGCTTCTAATTCTGCAGCAACCGCATCGGTTGCAACCGGCGCCACGATCAGGCCCTCGGCCTCTTCTTGGCCAGCCGTTGAAGACTCGACCACGGGTGTAACCATTGTTTTTCCGGCATCCTTGACTTTGTCACTTGCCGAAACCTTCGATGCCTCCTTGGCAAAAGCAGAAGTTGCACAGAGAATGGTTGAAACCATCATAATTTTTGTAAAAATTTTTGTCGTCATTTTGTTCCTCGTTGTTCAGTTTTTAAATTGTATTCTCTGTTTGTAAAACTACCCTCAAAGCCCTGCATCATCCAGCAAAACCTTGAAGAAAAGTGTGGCGTTATTCCCGTAAAGCCATGTAATATCGACCGTGATGTAGGTGAAGCCATCGGGCGCATCAACTGACATGACATCGACTTCCCCAAACGGTGCCATCAGCATCGTTTCGGTGAAACTCCCACCTGTGGCAAGGTTACCCGAGGATATTCTCAACCAATCGTCCCAATCGTTGTCATCGGACGAAAGCGCAGGCGCAATTTTAACGATAAATGAATTATCTTTTCCAGCCGTCGGAATCTTAAAGGTGAATGACTCCGTGTTGATGGCCGTGAAGACGATCGTCGGGACGACGCCGCTTTCAACCTCGATTTCGAAGGTTGCCGTGTCGAATCCACCATCAGGATCGGTGACGGTCAACGTAACCTGAACCATACCGACCGTTGCAAAGATGTTTGTCACGACAGC
>CAZUAY010000363.1:0-3172 GCA_964618405.1 uncultured Lentisphaerales bacterium | reverse complement strand
CCCACTCGCAACTCGCAACTCGTGACTTTTTGTTGCAGATTTTCGCTTAATATGACACTATGCAACTCGAACAAGTTAACCGAAAGACCTTTAACCATGATATCTGTAGAAGAAATAGAGCCTAGGCTCGTCCAGTTGAGAAAAGGACTGGTAGAGATGCGAGGCTATCTTTGACGTCGATAACCGTAAAAGAATACTCGCTTCCCTTGAAGAAATAGCAGCATCTCCAGATTTTTGGAACTCTGGTAATCATGCAAAGGACACGATCAGTAAGGCTAATGCTCAGAAGGCAATCCTCAAGCCTTTTGATAAACTGTGTGCGTTTTTCGCCGATGCTGAGGTGATGTTAGAACTTGCCGAGGCTGAGCCCGTTGGCGAGTCGAAAACGCTTGCCATGAAAGAAGTTGGCGTCTTGTTAGAAAAGGCCGAGGAGACGTTTGATAGTCTCGAGTTGCAATCGCTCCTCAAGGGACCCTTGGACAAGTGCAATGCCTACCTTACGCTTCACGCGGGTGCAGGTGGAACCGAGTCCTGCGACTGGGCCAACATGCTGTACCGTATGTATCAACGCTACTGCGAGCGAGTGGGATACGAGATAGAGCTTGTTGACATTTCACCAGGCGACGAAGCGGGCATTACTGCCGTGACGTTCAACGTCAAGGGGCTCAATGCCTACGGATTCTTGAAGGCCGAGCGGGGTGTGCACCGTTTGGTGCGGATTAGTCCTTTTGATTCGAACAGTCGGCGCCATACTTCGTTTGTGTCGCTCGACGTGATTGCCGAGTTGGAGGATGAGGTCGATATTGAGATCCGGGAAGAAGACTTATCGATCGACACCTACCGTTCGGGCGGTGCAGGTGGACAGCATGTCAACAAGACGGATTCCGCGATTCGTATCCGGCACATTCCAACGGGAATCGTGGTGGCGTGTCAGGCCGAGCGATCGCAGCACAAGAATCGTGCCAGAGCCATGAGTGTTTTGAAGGCGAAACTCTATGAATACGAACAAGACAAGAAGCGCGAGACGATGGACAAGTTCTATGGTGAAAAGGGTGCCATCGGCTGGGGAAGTCAGATCAGGTCATACGTGCTTCAGCCCTACACCATGGTTAAGGATCTTCGAACGGGTATTCAGACGGGTAACGTGCAAGCGGTTCTCGATGGAGACATTCAAAAATTCGTCGAAGGCTGGCTGAAATGGCACAGTGCTGGTGGCAAAAAGATCGTTGTCGACGACAACGATTAAGGGGAGGGATATCGCATGGCAGCAATCAGCATGACAGGGTTCGGTCGCGGTTTTGCGGAGTTCGATGCAGTAAGAATAGAAGTTGAACTCGCTTCTGTTAACCGGAAGCAGTTCGACTTCTCATTCAGCTCGCCTGCTGGCTTATCATCTTTCGAAGCGAAATGCCGCGAAGCGGTGAATGCCCGTGTGGTTCGTGGCAGAGTCCAATGCCAGGCATCGATTTCGTTCACCGATACCGATGGCACGGGATACAACGTTGAGGCGATCAAAGAGAAAGCCGCGCAGATGCAAAAGCTCGCGGACCTGACCGGGCTTACGAACGATTTGACGCTTTCCCGAATCCTTTTGATGCCCGATGTGGCGCAGTCGCCTGCTCGACGTCTGGGCGACGACGTGCTGTGGACGGTGTTTGCGAAGGCGCTTGCCGATGCGCTTAATTCGCTGTGCGCCATGCGCACGACGGAGGGATCAGCGCTTGCAACGGATCTCGCCAAGCGCATGGGCGCGCTACGAACTCGAAAAACACGAGTCGCGGTTCTCGCGCCTGAAGTGCCGAAGCGCTATCAGGAACAGCTCATTAGGCGAATTGCTGATTTGGGCGTGACACTTCCCGTTGATGATGCCTCGCTTGCGAGAGAAATTGCACTCTGTGCTGAGCGCTGGGACGTTGCAGAAGAATTGACTCGGCTTGAAGCGCATTTTGATCATTTTACGGCGTTGATGGAATCGCCTGAAGCGTCTGGGCGTCAACTCGACTTTCTTTGTCAGGAGATGAACCGAGAGGTCAATACCATTGGCTCCAAAGCCAACGATTCTGAAATTGCCTCCTTGGTCATTGAAATGAAATCGATTGTTGAAGCAATTCGAGAACAGGTGCAAAACCTGGAATGAGAAATGACGAATTATGAATTACGAATTATGAATTACGAATTATGAATTTGCATTGAATGCTGATGAGTTGAATGCCGAGGAGCTGGAAGGCTGAACTTACGGGATGCAGCTACAGGCGATAGGAACATTGATATGAACAAGCAGAGAGTTGAAGAATTAGTAGCAGAGTTGCTTAAAGAATTGGGCGAAGATGTCTCGCGAGATGGGCTCCAAAAAACACCGGCGCGTGTTGCCAAGGCGCTTGAATTTTTAACCCGGGGTTACGGCACTACGATAAAAAAAGTTGTGAACGGTGCTATTTTTGAATCACCTTCTGACAACATGGTGATCGTCCGCGATATCGAGGTTTACAGTCTTTGTGAACATCACATGATGCCCTTCTTCGGCCGCTGTCATGTCGGCTACATTTCACGTGGCAAGGTGCTTGGCGTCAGTAAGATTGCGCGTATTGTCGATTGCTTTGCGGCCCGACTTCAAATTCAAGAAAGGCTGAGCAGCGAAATTGTTCGTGCCGTCAAGGACAGTATCGGCGCGGAAGGCGTTGGCGTGGTGATGGAATGCCAGCATCTCTGCATGATGATGCGCGGCGTCGAAAAGCAAAACTCTGTTATGGTTACCTCTTCCGTTCTGGGCAGCTTCCATGATGACGCTGCCACACGTGCTGAATTCATGACCTTAGTGGGGCGTGTTAAGTAGCCTATCCCGTTACTGGCGGTGTTCCTAATCGTGCTCGTAATCGTAATCGCTTTGATGGGGATGGATTACGATTACGATTACGGTTACGATTAAGATCGACAAAGTTGGCGACAAAGTTAACGACTTATGTGGCGAACGACGTTATGTTGCGTGGACTCTATTTTTCCTCATTGAGGATTTCTCCGTGGCAGGGTCGCCACTCTACCACGCCGCCACTGTTGCGCGATGAACGGCAGACAGGCGAAAGCGCGAAGGAATAAAGGAGAAGCTGAGGATTTGCCGGAGTGGATCGAGGACGAGGACGAGCGAAGCAAACGGAGAACGGGTTTTCCAACCCGT
>CAZUAY010000362.1:0-3181 GCA_964618405.1 uncultured Lentisphaerales bacterium | reverse complement strand
AATGAATGCATTGACACAACATCCGGGCACTTGGCATCACGCGCCAGCCCACCGTCTCGATGGGCGCGGGGCTTACATGGTGACATGCGGAACGTTAGACAAAACACCGATGTTGAACACGGAAGAACGGTTGGGTGAATTCCAGCAGATCCTATTTTCGCATGCGGAGAAACTCGGTTGGCGGTTGCAGGCCTGGGCAATCATGAGCAATCCTTATCACTGGGTCGGACTGTCACCGGAAGAGGATGCGTCCGCACGGTCGTTGAAAACGCTGGTTGCGCAGGTGCACGAAGTATCAGCCAAACGCCTCAACAGAGCGGATGGCGTTCAAGGACGCAGGGTCTGGTACAATTACTGGGATTCGCACATCACCTTTGAAGCATCTTATTATGCGCGGTTGAAGTACGTTCATGACAATCCGGTGCATCATGCCGTGGTGTCCAATGCGTCGGATTATCCTTGGTGTTCCCGCTCTTGGTTCGAAAACACAGCAAACCGCGCGTTTGTGAAGCAACTAGACAGCTTTAAGATTGACACCTTGAAGGTGTCCGATGAGTTCTGATTTGGAGTGCGGCGGCAAGCGGTATTCCGCGCGACGCCGCTTTGTCTTTCGCCGGCGGCAAGCGGTATCCCGCGCGACGCCGCTTTGCATTTCGCCGACAAAAAGCGGTGCCGCCCGTTGGTTGTCACCGCACTCCAAATTTAGCGCCGCTTTGCGTCTCAGGTCAATTTTCCAGAATCGGTACAGTCAAAAATTCGGCATCAGGCCAGTCGCGTGCGAGCGTCGCACGGAAAAAAGCTTCAGAATCCTTCTGAATCAGCCTGCTCCCTTCCGGAAACAAATTGTAAGCCAGCGAATGCAATTTCATCCCACGCGTCTTCAAAGCCTCTAACGACAGCAACGTATGGTTGATGCTCCCCAACCTGCCTGAGGTTGCAAGAATCACCGGATAGCCGCAGGCTTTCACGTAATCAATCGTTAGCAGCGTGTCACTGAGCGGAACCATCAAGCCTCCAGCCCCTTCAAGCAATACGGCTTCATATCGCTCGGCAAGCGTCGATGTTGCATTGCCAATTTTTTCGAGGTTCACAGGCCGTCCCTCCATCCGAGCGGCAAGATGCGGAGATGCTGGAAAAGGATAGATTTCGGGCATGGTGAGCTGGGAGATGTCCTCTGGGAGCAAGGCGATACCCATGATCTTCCGATGAAGAAGAATGTCTTCCGACATACCGACATTGCCCGTCTGAACGAGTTTTTGCGTAATCGTCCGAATGCCCGCCGCAGTCCACTCTCGCGCGAGGTAGCCGGTGACGTAACTCTTTCCTGCATCGGTGTCGATTCCGCTCACAAAATAGACCTTGCCACTCATGATGATCGCTTCTCCGCTATGAAGTACATCGGATGATAGGTCAACGTGATCCCCCCTTCGACAGCATAGCGGGCCGCATATTCGCGACAGAACTTTCGTGTTTGCGCAACACCTAAGGTCGCCGGAGCAATTCCCCCGGTTCCTGTTTCACGAATATGTCGCAACAGATCGGTCACCGTACCCAAAACAAGGTGTTCTAACGCTTCATTCGCATGACGGACAGCAAACCCTGTTGCCTCAAGTAAAGCCACGTGCTTTTCAAGCGTTTTATACTCAAGTCCAACCCCGAACACGTCTCGAATTTCTTTTACATTTTCAGTGCCAAAAGTTGAAAAAGCAAAACGGCCGCCAACAGGAAGACCTTGTGAAATCAGATTAAAAAATCTGCCAATATCCGCAAACCATTGAACGGCAGAGCAGGAAACAACGCTTGTGCATCCGCTAGGGACCGCAAGCGTTTCGGCATCGCCATGCACAAATTCAATTTTCTTAGAAATTGCAGCGAGGGACGTTGCTGCCTCAAGACAAAGATCGTTCGCAACAAGCCGTGACGGTGTAAAAGTCTTGAGAACCAAGTCAGTCAACAAACCCGTTCCGGCACCCACCTCATAAATCGCAGCATTTTTCGGAAAATTATTGAGAAGCATCAGACGTACCATCTCCGCCGCAATCAGACGCTGAATGACAGCACTGTTATCATAAGTTAGGAAGGCTCCACCAAAATGACGAGCAATGAGCGCTTTATCCATGCTCACCTCCTTCGCAAATCACAGATCGAAGAATCGCATCGTTGTAGTGCGCGATATCAATGACGTCAACGGGACAAAGCCCGCACCACGCATTTTCTTGGTTATCACATGTGAAGATTGCATCACGTTTGCCAACAATGGCGCGCTTAAACTGTGGAGAAACCGTGTGCGCTGCCGATTCTCGGCCGATCCAGGCAAGCTCCTCCACTAGACTGGCAATGCTCCGTTTTGGATGCACACGCGTGTAAATTGCAAGCGTCGCAGCATCGCCGCACATCCGACGCTCAAACCGCGCTAGGTTAGCATTGGACAGCCCTTGCAATGTACCCTGAAAAATGCTCGAAGGGATGCCCCGTGTTTCATCGACGGGAAACGGCGTACCGTTTACAGCAATCGCATCCGCTGCAAAACGGGGAATTTTTGCCATCAGCACTGAAGCCGCCCAGACACCCAGCGACCACGCAACAACCCGAACGCGTTTGTAAGCCTCAAGTAACGCACTGTTGAAGTCGAGATTGGTATAGTTAAAGCAGATCAAAAGATCAGATTCAGGCGCACGAAAATCAAGGAAGGGATTTTCATCCATTCCCCACCCCGCAAAAAACACGGTCAGGTGTTCACACCCATTTTTTTGAAGAAATACATGCTGCATGACGCCTTTCTGAAAAGATCGCGCATGATACCAGAAAAGGCAGCTTGTATACACAAAAAACGGATCATAACTTCCAAGTGGGGAACTTCGGTCAGGCCGTCTACGATCTTACGGTATTATCGTAGAGTTCGCGAGCGGTCATTCATTATTAGAAGAGGAAATTGAGCTTGCGACAGAAAAGTGCGAAAAGCCAGTTCGGAGAACGGGGCGGCGACGCACGACGTGCGTGCCGAATGCGGCTTGCCGAGACGGCTGCGCCCCACCTCGCTTCGCAACCGCCAAGAAACGGGGTCTGGGGTGCCCCCAGCGGAAACTACGCACTACTCACTCTCTTCAGCCTCGCAACTCGCTACTTCCCCAACACTGCATCCGGTTAATCTTGTAATCTTATCCAAAACCTTCGCCACTAG
>CAZUAY010000361.1:0-3186 GCA_964618405.1 uncultured Lentisphaerales bacterium | reverse complement strand
AGGCCGGAATCGTCCGCGATCACCGATCGCGGCTACAGGGGTATTCGACAAGGTTCGCGACAAAGCTAACGACAAAGTTTTTTTCAAACGAAACTACGCACTACGTACTCATCACTCGGCTTGCCGAGACGGCTGCGCCCCACCTCGCTTTGCAACCACAAAGAAGCGGGGTCTTGCTAGCGACTAGCGACTGTAATCGGTCAGTGACGGGGGCACCCTCCGTCACTGACCGATTACTAGAAATTCTGATTGCAGGCGACGATAATCTGACTCTATAATCTTTGGAATGAAAGATCGATCAAAACAGGCTGTTGAATTGTTTCAGCAAGGAGCAGGTTGCGCACAAGCCGTTGTGGCGGCTCATGCGGATCTGGTGGGACTCGACATCGATACGGCAATGAAGGTGTCCTGCGCGTTGAGCGGAGGTGTGAGTCGATTACGTGAAATTTGTGGCGCCGTTTCTGGCATGGCGATTATTGCGGGAATGCTGGATGGCAATACGGAACCTGCTGATATCGAATCGCGCACGAAGGCCTACGAGCGCGTGCAGAGAATGAGCGAGCTTTTTAGGGCGAAATTCGGCTCCGTGGTTTGTCGTGATATACTCGGTAAAACAGGCTTTGAGACGAGCCCCTCGCCAACGCTTCGCGATGCTGATTTTTATGATACTCGCCCTTGCGTGGATTGTATCCGCTTTGCGGCGGAGATTCTTGCGGAGGAAATGCAGGGATAACGGAGCGGGGAACGGAGCACGGACATTCCTGTCCGTGTGCGAAAACGGGTTGGAAAACCCGTTCTCCGTTTGTTTCGGTGCCCCTGCCTCGCCCTCCGATGGCAGTGCCCTCCGATGGCAGTGCACTCTGCTGGACTAAGCGCGAATTCGGAGCGCGAATTAAATAATGCCTCGTCATTGAAATTGAGCGGGGGAGCGTGTATACTCTGCCACAAGCGTTGCCGGTGGAGATGGGCAAGCGCATGAACTCAATATAAGGATTTTTAAGGTGACGAAAAATGCGAATGTCGGCACAGGAGAAGAGAGAAGGTCAACGCGATCATTTTCTACACAGTGGATACTTCCGCTTCTGACGGCATTGGTTCTCTGGAACGTATTTTTTCATGGTCTTCCTTCGCGCATCACACGGAGCATTCCGTTTACTGCGTATCATCAGGGTGCAACCGAAACGGCACGACTTGTTCCAGGCGACCACCTTCAACTACTTTATCACTTCTGGCTCACGCGCGAGAAGATTACAGGTCGCACGCCGTTGCTGTACAATGTTTATGAATTCAACACGGGCAATGATCACGACCGCCGAGAGGTTGATCCTGGGTATGTTCCGTTTTCGCTTGTCTACGCCGCTGTGACGGAGGCGGGTGGAAGTCATGCGTTCGGTTGGAATCTTGCTCAACTTGCGGCAGTCCTCACGGCTTTTTTCTTTCTCTACTGTCTGGCGTTGCGATATGTGAAATCGCGGTGGATGGCACTGGCGGGCGCTGCATTGGCTTCGTGTCTGCCTTATCAATGGATGAATCTCGGCGGGGGAAGTCCGACGGGTCTCGGTATGGCGTTTCTTCCTGTCGTCGCGCTGGGTCTTGACATTGCGGTTCGCGAAGGGCGTGCACGTGGTGGCCTTCTCGCTGGAATTGGATTGCTCTTTTGCTACACGTCTGACCTGCACTGTATGGCGTTTGCCTGTATGCTCATTCCGGCCTGGTGCATCGTCGCTTGGTTTTCCCGAAAGGATGGCCCTTTGCCGACGCGGCGGAGCGCACGGCAATGCTGGCGTGGGCTGAGTCCCACAGTCCTCGCTGGTATTTTGATTCTTGGCGTTGCGAAGATGCTGACCTCATTCTATGCGGCAACCGATGCTGCCGGAGGTCGCACGGTTCAAGAAGTCATGCGTAATTCTCCGTCGAAACGCGCGATGTTCGGGATGGTAATTAAGGGAATTGATTCACACTTCCGCGTTGGTTATGTGATTCTGATTTTCGTAGTTTTGACGCTTGTGTTGGTAACCGGATGCGCATTGCGTAGACGTTATCGACGCGAGGGCGGTGATGTTCCGGTTCCGGTATGCACAACGTCTCGACCGTTTACCGTGGTGCTCCTCTTGTTCTCCGGCGTCGTGCTGGTGCTACTCCTCGCAATGGGTTTTAATGCGCCCCTTGATGGCCTTCCGATACGGGTGGTTCGTGCCATCGCGCCGCCGTACAAGATGATTCGCCAGCCCATCAAAGTTTTCTGCGTGCTTCCGACGCTTCTAGCACCGCTGTTGGCGATTGGGTTTGCGACCATTCGCCGCGTGGTGGTTGGAATCTTGCGCGTTAAGCCCAAGACAAAGTCAATTTACCGTGATCTGGCAAAGGGCTTTGCTGGCTTGGTGATACTCGCAATTGTGCTAGGAGGTGTGGTTGAAACAGCTTCTGCGCTACGTCTTGGACTGAGCAAACTTCCAGGGAAGAACGCTGCCTACGAGGCTGTTATTGCCGATTCGGCGGCGAAAGGACGCACACCGCTGGTGCTGGCGCTTCCGATCTGGCCTGGTGACTCTGCTTGGAGTTCGCTGTACGAATATAATGCAATGGCGCACGGGGTTCGCATGGCCAACGGTTATGCGGCGGTGTGTACCCAGGACTATCTGCGGAATATTTACAAGGCATTCGAAAGCCTCACTCAAGGACGTCTGACCGACGAACAAGCGGGATTGCTACGGTGGCATAAAATCACCGCTGTTGTGCTCTATCAGAATGCCTTCCCCGAGCAGGTGAGCCCTTTCCCAGTTGATGTGACGATCCGGCGGTTGATGGAGAATCCGAATCTCGATTTTTTGGCTATGGATGACATGATCGCTTTTTCGGTGCGAGATGAAAAATCAGATACGCAAGGATCCGTGCTTGAGATTTCAGTGCCACCCGTGGTGTCGCCTGCTCGCCGATGGTCGTCGGTCGACCCCACAGCCGCCCCAATCTCCAAGGATGTTGCCAAGGCATGGTTGCGCAGTCCCATTGCTTGGATGCCAAGCCTGACGTGGATGCTTCGTGTGCGTGGCGATGGAGAGATTCGCTTGTCCCGACAGAAATCAGCAGTAGCAGTAGGCGCAGAAGGTGCTCTGGTGACGCTGGAAACTAAAATAGAAAATCCGGATATCGTCGGACAGGACAAAGACATCCGTTGGTTGGCCGTGC
>CAZUAY010000360.1:0-3247 GCA_964618405.1 uncultured Lentisphaerales bacterium | reverse complement strand
ATTGAGGCACTGGGAGCAGATGCTTCCAGCCTGTGCAAACGACAAACAGGCAAGCCTTCCGCGAGGCCGCGCCGCGAAAAAACGATGGGGTAACTTTATGCATGGATCGAGGACGAGGACGAGGACGATCGAAGGAAACGGAGAACGGGTTTTCTAACCCGTTTTCGTACACGGGTTGGAAAACCCGTGCTCCGTTCGTTAAGATCACTTACTCAACAAACTCGACGTTATAGGCAAGATGACTGTTCTCCCAGTGGCGGCAACATTTTCCTGTCCCTCTCAACACTAAAATAAGGGGCCAATCCCCTGATTGGCTCTCCTATTCGCATCCCTCCAAGTCTCAAACTCACTGTGTTTAAAACCCAAACCCCATAACCCACATACTTGCCCCCGTCACTGACCGACTACAGTCGGCGTACTTTCTAAACTTGACAGAAATGCTCAAATATGATGGAGTACAGGGGTTTCCATGCCCTTTGCGTGGTGGTGCTTTCTGTACTCAAAATCGACGGAACAAAAATAATGAAATCAAAAGTTATTGTAGCGGTTATTCTGGCGTGTTCGCTGACATCCCCCTTGCGTGCAACCCGAACGGACGCAGGCACGTGGAACACGGGCCTTTCGTTTATGCTCGATCCCTCCACGCTCTACGGAACTGAGATAACCCTTGACCTTAGTCTCGGCCAATACATTGAGACGGGAACCATGGTAGGTGGTTATATGTCATTTGGCGACAATGATTTGATCACGACCTTGACTTTCGGGGCCACAGGAAAATATCACTTTTTCGATAATGGGCTGACGGCGTTGTCTCCTTACGTTGGAGGCGATTTGGGACTCGCCTATTGTTCAACCGCACTTGATGACATTTATGCCCTTGTCATTGGAGCACGCCTCGGTTTCGACTTTTTTCTAACCGAGAACGTCGCCTTGGACGTTGCTGTCGATTTTCACGTTGCAACGGATGATATTTATACGGACGATGATGGTCTCACGGGTACCGACGCCACATTCAAGGTCGGATTGTCATTCTTTTTCTAGTGTGGTGCGTGCACATGCAAGAGGCATGGCGTCAGCGACCAACACGTAACACGGAGTTCACTATCAGATGAAAGACAGCAAAAAAAAGTACAGCATTGGCGTGATCGCAGGCGATGGAACAGGGCCTGAGGTCGTCGGCGAGGGCGTGAAGGTGATTAAGGCCGCCGCAAGACAATTTGGCTTTTCCATCTCGTTCAAAAAATACGATTTCGGCGGACAGCGCTACATTGACACGGGCAAGCTGATCGATGATTCTGATGTTCAGGATCTCAAGAAGCACGATGCCGTTTTCCTTGGCGCCATCGGACACCCCGATGTGAAGCCAGGCATTCTGGAGAAGAACATCCTTCTCAAGCTGCGCTTTGAACTCGATCAGTACATCAATCTCCGCCCTGTTAAGCTGTTCCCCGGTGTCGAAACTCCGATCAAGGGCAAGGGGCCCGAGCATATCGATTACGTCGTTGTCCGCGAGAACACCGGTGGCATTTATACCGGGTGCGGCGGCACTGTGATGAAGGGCACCAAGGACGAAGTCGCCACGCAGGAGACGATTTACACGCGCTTTCAGGTAGAGCGTTGCTTGCGTTATGCTTTCGAGTTCGCTAAGAACCGCCATACCGCAAAAAATCCGTGGAAGGGACTTTCGAAGACTTCCGTAGAAGCGGGCAAGACAGCACGGCTGACGCTCTGCGGCAAGACCAACGTCTTGACCTTCGTCTTCGGCCTTTGGGAGCGTGCTTTTAACGAGGTCGGCGCGGAATACCCGACGGTTGAGCGCGCGTATATGCATGTTGATGCCGCTTGTCTTTACATGGTGCAATGCCCCGAGATTTTCGATGTAATCGTGACGGACAACATGTTCGGCGACATTATCACGGACCTTGCGGCCGCCACTCAGGGCGGACTCGGCGTTGCCGCTGGTGGTAACCTCAATCCAGATGGACTGAGCATGTTCGAGCCAATCGGCGGTACGGCACCGATGTGGACGGGCAAAAATGCCATCAACCCCATTGCGGCGATTGGGGCGGGCGCGTTGATGCTCAAGAGCATTGGCGAAGTCAAGGCTGGCGAGGCGATTGAAGCGGCGATTGCGCTTGTTACGCCGAAGATGAAGAGTCAGATCGCTAACGAGATGGGCTTCACCACGACGGAGATCGGCGACGAGGTCGTGAAGGAACTTAAGAAGAAGGCCAAGTAAATCGGTATCGCGAAAGACGCGCCGCCGCAAGGTCGGTGCGCAGCCGACTGCATGAACGGAAAGTTATGACCGATACGGCTGAAGCCAGAGAACGCGCTATTTGTAAGGTGACTTACTGGGGCGCATTTGCCAACATCCTGTTAACCGTCGCGAAGCTACTGGCCGGAGTTTTCGGACACAGCTCCGCGATGATTGCGGATGCCGTGCATTCGCTCTCTGATTTTGCTACGGATTTGACGGTCATCGTGTTCGTCAAGATTGCCGCCAAGCCCAGTGACGATTGTCACGACTTCGGACACGGCAAGTTCGAAACCCTCTCCACGGTGATTATCGGTTTGGCGCTATTTGTCGTCGGCACCGGCATCTTCATTTCAGGTGCAGAAAAGATCATCGGCATCTCCCATGGCCGACTCATCCAGCGTCCAGGCTCCATTGCTCTGGCTGCCGCTGTTGTATCCATCATCGCTAAGGAACTCCTCTACCATTACACAAAGCGGGTCGGGGCGCTCTATAACAGCTCAGCCGTGGTGGCGAATGCTTGGCATCACCGATCGGATGCGTTTTCCTCGATCGGTACGTTTGTCGGCATCGGTGGTGCCATTCTTCTCGGCGACAAATGGCTTGTGCTCGATCCTATTGCGGCCGTGATTGTCAGTCTGCTCATTTACAAGGTTGCTTATAGTCTCGTGAAGCCGGGCATCAGCGAGTTGCTCGAGAAATCGCTTCCGAAAGAAATCGAGGATGAGATTCTCGCGCTGGTCAGCGAGGATCCCGCCGTGAGCGACCCACACAACCTGCGAACGCGTCGTATCGGTGCTGGGATGGTCGGCCAAGTGCACATCCGCGTTGACGGCGACATGAGTGTTTCTGCCTCACATGAACTGACCCAGCACATCGAGGATAGAATCGTGAAGCGCTTTGGAGAATGGGCGCATATTATTGTGCATGTGGAGCCGAAGAAGCGGTAGGGAGAATTAGGAATTAGGAGAGAAGGTTTTAGGCCTTAGG
>CAZUAY010000359.1:0-3248 GCA_964618405.1 uncultured Lentisphaerales bacterium | reverse complement strand
CCTATCCATGTGTCACCGCCTTGGAAAGTGCTGTCAGCATGGCGGCGACGCGGCGCAGCAGCTCGCGGCACTCTTCAACGCTTGCGGCCGCATCCAGTCGGGTTCGGGCGGCCAGGTCGAGAAGTGAAGCCGACAGAACAGTCGCCTTATACGCTGTTTCGTAGAACTTCGACTGATCCGCCCCGGTGAAACGACCGTTGCCTTCGGCGATATTCAGAACAATGGAAGTAGTCGACTTATCGAGCTTCGAACGCAGGTCTGTACTGCATGAACACTTCGTCAGTAAGGGATCAATTAGGGCAATGAGTTTGAGGGTTACCCGGTAGATATCCAAGTCTTCGTGATTGAAGAGATTGCCGTTTTTCGTGCGGTAGGGTGCATGAGCTTCACAGACTCGGTCAGCCGCCGTCCTGCGCATTGCGATCAGCATGCTAACAATCTCTGCCAATAGGCTCTTGCTGGGATCGATGGCCTCCGGCGCGAGTAGGGCTTTAGCCACCAGCACATCGAGACAAGCAGCACATTCAAGTGCCGAACCGTTCGCATACCCTAGATAAACGATACGCTCTTTCGGTGACCACGTGTTGCTGGCGTGAGCGATATTAATTAGGATACTTTCCGCGCCACGATCCAAGTGATCGCAAGCCGCAACGCGTCGAACAAGACCATCAAGCAAGCCACTGCGCAACGTTACGAAGTGCATGGTCTTCTGATAAACGATCAGTTTTTCATGCCCAAATGGCTGTGCCATCGCTGCAACTCCTTTCTCTAAACACTTCGGCGCACACTTGCTCCAACCACTTAGCCGCAACCCTCGCTCGGACACCCTTACCCGCACCCTTACCCGGCCAGCTTAAGCCCATGCCGAGTTTAGGTGAAGATTCTCTTTTAATCAATGAGTTGTGACAAGAAGCCGGAAGAGATTGAGCAAGTATTTTGGGTAAGGGTATCCGAGTAAGTCCCTCGGTTAAGGTAGCGGTTAAGTATCCGATGAAGTGTATGCAGTGCGAAAAGAACACACTGATCTTACGTGTCTTAGTCTCACTCTTAGTAGCACTCTTAACCGCACCCTTAAACGCCACTCTTAACCGGATACCCTTACCCGCACCCTTACCCGGCCAGCTTAAATGAGCTCTGGAAGTGTATATGTGCATGTCAATGCCCCGCGAGGGTTGGAGTGGAGGTGACGCGCCGCATCGTGAAGCGGCCTTGGGCGCGCAGTGTGCCCTCGCGACGCAGACCGGCGAAGTCCCAGGTGAGTTTGCCGTGCAGCGTCTCCTCGGGGCTCCAGGCCGCTGCGCCGGTGGGAAGGGTGTCCCAGGCGAAGCTGATGGTGTTGGAGACAGAGAAAAGTTCCGGTTTGACCCTCGAGACGTAGTTTTCAAAGTCATCGCCCGAAGGTGCAGGAGTCTCGAAGTCGGCCCTGAGTCCGTCATGATTGGGGTGGAGCGCATGGCGCAGCGGGTTGGCGGCGGAGTCGGCGTCAACGGTGAAATCAAAGACGGCGGCCGCGCCAAAGGCCCCCTCGCCGGCGATCATCGGCTGGTCAACGGGGAGGCAGACGGCGCTGATGCGCATCGACGCGTTCGCCTCGGTGGGAATGGGGGCATTGCCACCGTAGAGCGCGATCGAGACGGTGCCGTCTTCCGCCGCGGAGGCGGCAGTTACCACACGCTGGAGTAGCGTCATATGGCCGTCGAGGTCCACATGCAGCGGCAGGCGCAGCTTCATAGTGCCGCCGGCCGGAATCGCCTGAACAAGCTTGGTGTCATTCACCACCTGCGTCACCTTGTCGAGCTTCACGTCGGCCACCCAAAGGCCTGCCGGCCAGGCGCGTGCGCCTGCGGTGCCGCCGTCCGAGACGGCGCTCAGGGGGATCGTGGTGCGAAAGCACGATCCGCCGTCCGCATCCTCGACACGCAGCAGCCCGCCATAGCGTGTTCCGGCCGCGACTGCGGCGAATTGTTCCCGGTTCAGCGCCAGCGTGAGCTTCCAGACCTCGCCCGGTTGCAAGCGCTTTTCCAGTTGCGTCGGTAGCGGTTGCCAGGCGGTGTCGGCCGCGGAGGCGGAGGCGTCGCGGTAGAGCACTTCGCAGAGCGGCGGGCAGTCAAGCACATTGGCCGCCTCGCCAAGCACATAGGAGAGGCGTGCACCCCGCGCCGTGGCGGCGTCGTTGCGGATGGTCAGCGGCTGCAGCGTTGTTTCACTCCCGAACGCCACGCCGTGCTGGGGCGAGACGTGGAAGACACCGCTCCAATCGACGGCCCGGTCGGCGGTCATGGCCAGCGCCCTGCCATTGACGACGGGTATTGCCGGGCTGACGGGGCCGAACGCGGTGGCCTGCGGGTTTTGGCCGTACATGACATTGGCCTCGAGTGCGTTCAGCTTCAGACCGGAGCAATAGGCTGCCAGGCTCGGCGTGGCGCCGCCCGGCGCGATCGAGATGCCGATGTAGTTGTAGACGGCACCGGGGCCTGTCGCATGCCATGAATAACGAAGTGCTTCGGGAGCGCCATAGAGCGTCGCGGAGAACGTGTTGGTGGCAAAGCACAAGAGCACCGCGTTGGCAGGGACGGCAAACACATCTGAGTCGCCCGGGATCTGGCGGTGCCAGATCCTGACCGCCGGGCTGCGCAAGCCCTCGGAAGAGCCTGTCGCGTCGAACTGCTTGGTACGGGTGAACGAGGCGGCGTCATAGACGCCCACACTCTGCACCGGCCAATCGTGGAAGAGTACGTCCGCCGCCAAGTTGGGCGAGACGGCGAGATGGACGGCGTTCCAGCCGGGCACGAGCTGGATCGTCTGGGCCATCTCCTGGGCAAACACCGCAGCGTGGAACAGGCAGAATATGCCTGCCAGCAGCGAGACGTAGCGGAATCGCTTTAATAGGTGCATCAAAGGACTCCAATTTAAGTGGCCAGCCTGCTGTGCCCAAAACGAGCAAGAAAAAAATCTCATATTCAGTAACAGCTCTCGATGTGAAAACAAAATTAAATAACTTCGAACTACGATTTGATACTACAGTTTCAACACCTTGAAAGCAAGAGTAAAACTAATGTATCCGTTTCTTCGGGGCGCATCCTCGTTCCGTTGACCTGTCCGTTTGGATTTGCTCAGAGGCACCACGTTTACTCGAAAGCGGCGTCGCGCGGAATACCGCTTGCCGCCGAACTCCAAAATCGGCCATCTTGGCGTGTGGTGACAACCGAAGGGCGGCACCGCTTTTCGCATGTCTGTCGGCGGCGTAT
>CAZUAY010000358.1:0-3249 GCA_964618405.1 uncultured Lentisphaerales bacterium | reverse complement strand
CCCTGTAGCCGCGATCGGTGATCGCGGACGATTCCGGCCTCACCGAGGCCAGCCAGAGGGGAGAAGTAGCGAGGTGCGAGTTGTGAGTTGCGAGTCCTATCAGGAAGAATGGTCTGGGTTTTCGGCGTGTTTCTCTCGTCGCCGCGAGCCTATCTTATGCGGAGATCTCTCTAATTCTAAACGCAAATCCCCGATGCCCATCTGGGGGGTGCTAGCGACTAGCCACTAGCGACTAGCGACTTAATCGGTCCGGCACAGCCCCTGTGCCTGACCGATTACTTTTGTCCCCGATGCGACGCTTGACGCGTGAGAGCTGATTCGGTACAATTAAGAACTTCTTTTCTGATTCTGTCGGCGCATCCACTAAACGCATGCGGGTCAGTACACTCTCATATTCATTAGGAGCATTCATGTCATTCACATCGTCCGACCTCCGCAAGGGGCTCAAGGTCATGTACGAGGGCCAGCCGTACGTCATTACGGAATATAATTTTACCAAGCCCGGTAAAGGCCAGTCAATCTATACGTGCCGCTTGAAGCACCTCATCACCAGCAATACGTTTGTTAAGAATTTTCGTGAAATCGACACTTTCGATAAACCAGATCTTGAAACAAAACGGATGCATTTCTCCTACATTGATGCCGACAAATATATTTTTGTCGACAGTGATTTTGAACAAGCTGAGGTTACCGAGGAGATGCTCGGCACGCGAAAGTTTTTCCTCGTGGATGACATTGAGTGCGATATTCTCTATCTTGATGGAATCCCGATCGATATCGAACTGCCGAATTTCATCGAACGCAAGGTCGTTCAGTCCGATCCAGGAGCCAAAGGTAACACGGCGTCCGGGAAGGTAATGAAGCCGGCTACTGTCGACGGAGGCTATACGCTCCCCGTTCCAATTTTTGTTGAAGAAGGTGATTGGATCCGAATTGATACGAGGACGGGAGAGTATGCGGACCGAGTTATGGGACGAAAATAATTAAATGTCTGAATTTCATCGAAAATCGCGTGCGTTTTCGAACTTACGGGTTGTCTTAGTGCTCGTACTCATGGGGATTAGTATTACGAGCTCATTTGCGCTTGGTTCGCATGAGCTGGTGTTACTCGTTAACGACGAATCTGTTGAGTCTATCCTGCTCGCGCAGGTTTACCAGCGGCTACGATCAATTCCAGACTGCAATGTTATTCGCTTGTCTATCCCCGAAACGGTATACGACGGAATGGCAACCGATATCCTCCCCGAAAATTTCGCACGCTATATCTGGGAGCCCATGCAGGCCGCGATCCAAAAGGCAGGGACTAAATCTCAGATTTTGGCTTGTGTCTTTTCATGCGGCTTCCCGACGAAGGTGATGACGCAGCCCCCAATTTCCCTGACAGGAGCGACTTTTCTGAAGAACAAAATTCCGCCCAGCGATTTGATTGAGAGTGGACGCTATGTTTCAGAACTTTTTTCGGGCCCTGCCAATGCCGAGTCGAAAATGGGGACATCAGCCACATTTGATAATGAACGAAATCGGCTCCTTGAAGACATGCCTTTTCCTGCGATGATGCTGGCCTTTACCGGCACAAACGGCATGACGCTTGATGGAGCGATCGCGTCTCTCGAACACAGTACTCTTGGGGATTATTCCTATCCACATGGCGTATTTTATTTTTTGATTAACGACGATGTGCGCTCGACTTGCCGACATTGGGAATACGAAGCGGTAGCTGCCGCCATCCGAAATATTCCTGGACAATCCGCTATCATCTCCACAAACCTTCCAGCCTCTACCGATTTCCCTCTCTGCGGTTTCATGACAGGAAATCGAACGGCTTCAACAGCTTCATTCGAATTCGTGCCTGGTGCTTATGCCGATAATCTCACGAGCTACGGTGCGGCATTTGATCGCCGAGAGCATACGAAGGTAACCTCTTGGCTCAACGCGGGTGCATCTTTTTCCTCGGGATCCGTAACGGAACCCTTTGCGCTTTGGACTAAGTTTGCGCACGCTTGCATTTTCTTGCACAGCCTCGCCGGCTGTAGCGCGATTGAGAGCGTGTATCAGTCGATACGATGTCCCCTTCAAATCCTTCCGGTTGGTGACCCGCTCTCAAAACCTTGGGCTCCAAAAAATGAGCCTTTCATTCAGCGAAAAGATGGTGAGCTTTCCGGCTTGGTCGAAATGACGGCCTCGCTTGCTGACGAAAGGCCGGAGGTCTATTACAGGTTTCAATGGCTCGTTGACGGACGAGCCGTTGGCACTGGCAGGACTTTCGTGTGGAATTCGCGCGGCGTTAAAGATGGACGGCATTTCGTTCGCCTCGTTGCACGGCATCAACTAGAGTCTGTGCGACATCAGAATTTTACTGAAATCGGCGTTGAGGTTCGCAACGGAGGTACAAAATGAAGCCTTTCTCACGTTTCCGAGGGTGCTTAAAACTCCAATTCTGTGCCTTGCTAGTGCTTTGGGTTGCGACGGCCTGTACGAAACGTGATAGCATTTATGCGCTTGAAAAGGCGGAAGCGGCAGAGATGGCAATGACGCAAGCTTTCGAGGCGCAACGGAACGGACAGCTACAGGTTGCCTACGCGTTGTATCGAGACATTGTCATTATGCATCCGACCAATGCTCTCGCTCATTTGCAGCTCGGAATCGTGCTTCAGGATGCTCTTCGTGATCCTTCTTCGGCTATTTATCATTTCGACACGTATCTTAGGCTTCGACCGAATTCAGAGAAGGCTGACATGGTCGCCAATCGCCTAAAGCAGGCTAAGGATCAGATGGGACGTCGCTTTGGGAGTGATTCGGCAGAGGTTGATGTTACGGCGCTTCAAGCAGAGAACGACAGCAAAATTATTTCTCTCAATAAAGAAATTCTCGACAAGGATCTTACACTCAAAAAATTGCAAAAAGATAACGATACGCTCCTGGCCGAAAAAGAAAAATTGACCCGCGAAAATTCACGAATTCAAAAACTGTTGGACTTGGCAGGAAACAGGGAAACGATTTCTTCGCCCACCCCGAACAACCTCTCTGAGGTTGATATTTCGAGTAGTACTGCGAAAAAACCGATCGATCCTTCGAAAATGGGTGAGTACGAAGTGAGGCGGGGGGATAGCCTGTGGAGCATTGCCCAGCGTGTTTATGGCGATGCCGCTCGCAACCGCGATATTCGGGAGGCGAATAAAGGTAAAATCGGCCCCAATGATAAGCTTGAAGAAGGGATGATCCTAGTCATTCCTTGATCGTGACCTCATG
>CAZUAY010000357.1:0-3251 GCA_964618405.1 uncultured Lentisphaerales bacterium | reverse complement strand
TTCATTTCAGTTGATGGATGTCCTGCGCTTTCCGGTGACGGGCTTAAGCTCGATGGGCGCCCCGGAACCTGGAGCAAGGATACCTTGTGCAACTACGATCAAAGTTTGATCAAAGATTTTATGAAGGCCGCAGAACGCGCAAAAACGGAATTGCAGGTTGCTGTTTACGCCAGCGCGGCGTCAGATGCCAGTGCTGTCTATAATGCTGGACTGGCACCACGGGTAGGCTTTCTAGGGCACGTTCGTACAAACAGCCATGGCTTTGAAGTTGCACGTCTTTCTGTTTTTTCGAATACCGTTAAAACGATTGTGGAATACATCAAACACCTATAAAACGATCTCCGGCAGACGAAAGGGTTGAAAAGTCCGTTTCTCCATTCTGCCACTAGTCACTCACGAATCGCGACTCGCGACTGAAATACAGGCAGTCAACGGAGGGAACCCCCGTCAACAAAATGGTGTCGCCAGCATAGAACTCAGGGGTGATCGTTCATATCTGGCGACCGGGGACAAGAATCATGACCGATTTAATTCGGTCTTCCACATTAGTTATGGGCGAACGCGCTTCGTGCCATCTGCGTTCACGATCACGCGAACGGCCTGTCCAACTTGGAAGAAGTCGGTGCCAGCCTGCTGAACGATCGCTTCTGTCGCCTCGTTGTCGTACTTAACCGTGATCTCGAGTGCGCTTTTCTTCGTCACGGCACCTTCAACCTGCGATCCTGCCAACGCGCCGCCAATGGCACCTGCCGCCGTTGCGACAGTCTTGCCGCTACCGCCGCCGATTGTATTCCCGATTACCCCTCCGAGTACTGCGCCGCCGATTCCGCCCATTACGCCTTCTGTTCCCTGAATGGTGACGTTATCGATGGAAAGGATGGTTGCAGGGAAAACGGTTTGCCCCTGACGTGCATGGTCACGCGAGTAAGTGGTGCCAGCGTAGTCCTGATTGCCGCAACCTACGATGAACGCGACAGCCAAAGCGAGTGCTGCGAAAGTTAAAGTATTGATCTTCATTCTTTTTCTCATGGTTGATCTCCTTTTTTTGATCTGGTGTTGTCTGTTAGACGGTTTTGATTTGGTTTTTATTCATTGCTGTTGTTAGAGACAGTTATGAAAGGGTGCCTTCGTGGAGGTGGACGGTGCGGTCACAACGGGCGGCGATTTCTTCGGAATGGGTGACGATGACGAGCGCCGGGGCGATTGAGCCGTTTTCGCCATTTTGCTTTGCGATGCCGAAGAGCATATCGAGAATCTGGAGGCCCGTGGCAGGGTCGAGGTTGCCGGTCGGTTCGTCGGCTAGGATCATTGAGGGCGAATTCATCATGGCCCGCGCGATGGCGACGCGTTGTTGTTCGCCGCCAGAAAGTTCCATGGGGCGATGCCTGAGGCGATCGCCCAAACCTGCTACTTCTAAGAGATGCACGGCGCGTTCGCGTTTCGATTTATTGGGATGGCCGAGTGCCATCGAGGGGAGGAGGACGTTTTCGACAATGTCCATCTCAGGTAGCAGATGATAGGACTGGAAGACGAAACCGACATCTTTTGCGCGAATATGCGCACATTCAGATTCGGAAATGGAGGTCAGCGACTTACCAAGGATAGCGATTTGCGATCCGCGTCCTTCGTCTGGTTTGTCGAGACCGCCGAGAATATGCAGCAGGGTACTTTTACCCGAGCCGCTTTTGCCTGTGATAGCGAGATGCTCGCCTGCATTGACAGAGATCGAAGCGCCACGGAGGATGTGGATCGACGTCTTGGGGAGCTTATAGGTTTTGTGCAAATCGGTGGCCAGAAGTATATTTTGTGAATTCATGGGTATTACTCCTGGTTAAGTGCCTTGACGGGGTCCATTTTCGCAGCGCGCCAAGCGGGGAAATAACTAGCGGCAGCGCAGAAGACGAATACGGTGCCGACGACGGAGGCGACGTCTGTGGGGACGAGGCGCCAGGGGATTTCGGCGAGTCCATAGATTGCTTTTGGAAAAACTTCAATTCCGACCGAGGCCAGAAGGGCTACGAGGTTTTGGAGGTTGATCAAAACACCATAGCCGAGCAGCAGTCCGAGCAGGATACCACCGACACATTGGATGAGGCCGTTGAGCACGAAGGCGGACTTGATCTGAAACGAGGAGAATCCGAGTGCTTTGAGAAGGCCGATTTCGCCAGTCTTCTGAATCGTGATGACGATCAGGGTGTTCGTCACACAAAAAGCGGCGACGATGGCGATAAACGCCAACAAGATGAACATCATGGTTTTCTCGGTGCGTAGGGCGTTGAAGAGAACGCGATCTTCGTCGTACCAGGTGTTGACCTGATAGCCTCTGCCCAAAGCCGCGCGAATGGCATCCGCTTCTTTCCATGCTTTTTCGGGGTCGTCGATTTGAACTTGAATCACCTTGGCACCGTCGTCGGCACCGATGATATCGCGTGCAATGCCGATCGAGGCAATGACGATAAAATCGTCATAGTCGCGCATCCCCATGCTGTAGATGCCGGTAACGTTCATCTCCTCAGGGAAATAGAGCTGATCCGCGGCTTTTAAATTCAAGGGGGAGTAGCAGAGAAAGTCCGCCCCGAGAGGAACGTCGAGACGGCTGGCGAGGTCGAGGCCAATAAGCACTTTGTTCTCGGAGATGTTGTAGTGGCCTGCGATGAGCTTGTCTTCTACTTTAGAGAGGATGGAACCGCGGGTGGGATCGATGCCAATAACAGTGGCCGTGATGGGATCGAGATCGTCACGATAGCGGATCATCACGGGTGTCGTGATGGTGGGGCAGACGGTTACGACACCTTCGACCGCAGCGATCTTGTCGCAAGCGGTATCCACGTCGTTAATGTAGCCCGAGTAGTGGTAGACCGTGATATGGGGCTTGAAGCTGAGGATTTTCTCTTTCCAAACATCGCCGAAACCCGTCATGACGGCGAGGACGATCATGAGAATGGCAACGCCAAGGCTAACGCCAATGACCGTGATGATAGGAATCACGGAGGCGAAGCTTCGTTTGGGCTGAAGGTATTTCAGCGCGAGGAATAGAGGGAATGGGAGCATAGTGGTCTTAAATGTCTCTTTAATTGGTAGCCTGCAGAGAAGACAAGTTGTTTTGGGCGATTTACTCTCATGATTCTAAAGCAATCGTCGAGTTGTAACAAGCTGAAAGTTGAAGCGTGGGCGCATAGGGCGGATTCACGATTCATTGACTCGCATAGGCGATGGGTTTGCAAGCCGAAGACATACGCCGCCGACAGACA
>CAZUAY010000356.1:0-3346 GCA_964618405.1 uncultured Lentisphaerales bacterium | reverse complement strand
AAGCGTGCGAGTCACCTAAGATGACTGAAACCGACAGCACCAACACAAACAAGCAGACGGAAGGATTGCTAGAGCAAATTCTAAGCAGAGACAATCTGAATCGTGCCTACAAGCAGGTAAAGAGAAACAAAGGTGCAGGTGGAATTGACGGTATGCAGGTAGATGAACTTCTACCCTTCCTGAAAGAACACAAGGATGAACTTGTGCAATCCCTCCGGGACGGTAAATACCGACCAAGACCCGTGCGCAGGGTAGAAATACCCAAAGAGAACGGGAGGACCAGAAAACTGGGGATACCAACCGTCGTGGACAGGCTAATCCAACAAGCGATATGCCAAGTCTTAACCCCAATCTTTGAGGAACAGTTTTCAGACAACAGCTTTGGTTTCCGACCGAAGAGAAGCGCCCATGACGCACTTAAAAGGTGCCAAACCAACATTACAGATGGCTACAGATATGTAGTCGATATGGATTTGGAAAAATACTTTGATACGGTCAACCAGAGCAAGCTCATCCAGACACTAACGGAGACGATAAAAGATGGACGAGTTATTTCGCTGATTCACAAATTCCTGAGAGCAGGAGTGATGGTGAGCGGAATGTTTGAAGACAGCCCCGAAGGAGTGCCGCAAGGCGGCCCACTGAGTCCATTGCTGGGAAACATTATGCTGAATGAATGCGACCGAGAACTGGAAAGGCGTGGACGCCGCTTTGTACGCTACGCAGATGACCTGCTGATATTCTGCAAGAGCAGGAAAGCAGCCAATCGTACGTTAACCCACATCATCCCATACATCGAAGGGAAACTATTCCTGAGAGTGAATCGGGATAAAACACAGGTGGCGCACGTGAACAAGGTCAAATACCTGGGATACAGCTTCTACATCTGCAAAGGAGAAGGAAGACTCAGAATACATCCCAAGAGCGTCCAGAAATTCAAGGACAAAATCCGGGAAATTACAGGGCGCAGTAACGGGATGGGGATTGAGTCAAGGAAAATCCGATTGAACCAAATTTTCCGAGGATGGATGAATTACTTCAAACTAGCAGATGCAAAGACGCTGATACAGGGCTTGGATGAATGGATTAGAAGCCGCATACGGATGGTGACATGGAAAAGATGGAAGAAAGTCCGTACACGTTTTGAAAACCTCAAACGATTGGGAATCAAAAAGGAACAGGCATGGATGTGGGCCAACACAAGAAAAGGCTACTGGCGTACTGCCCATAGCCCAATCTTATTAAGAGCCTTATCCAACGAGAAGTTTAATCGGGCCGGATACCTCAGTTTGGTGGAATGCTACTCCGCGAGATAATGTGTAAACTTTGGAACCGCCGTATACCGAACGGTACGTACGGTGGTGTGGGAGGTCGGCCACTCAAATAATGGGTGGCCTCCTACCCGATCAAATAAAATATATTATTCCGCCGGATCAGGAAATTCCGGCTTTCTTCTCTCCAGGAAGGCACTGATGCCGTGGACACACTCCCCGGTTAAAATCAGGTCAACAGCCTCTTGTGATTCCATTTCAAGGGCATCTATGTAAGAAAGATCAGGGGTTTTTCTGATTACCTTTAAGGCACGGCGCACAGCTTCCGGCCCATTGTCTGCAATGGTTTCGGCAAGCTTGATCGCCTCCTCCAAAGCTTTGCCCGGCTCACTGACACGGTTCACAACACCTAAGGCAAGGGCCTCTTCGGCGCCCAGCTTCCTGGCAGTCAAGATCAGATCCGCAGCCTTGGCAGGACCCACCAGGCGGGTCAAGGCCACCACACCTCCATGATCAGGAATAAGGCCAAGTTTCACCTCGGAAAAGCTTATCACCGCATCAGGATCCATCACTCGCAAATCACATCTTGATGCGATCTCCGCACCCCCTCCATAGGCAAGCCCATTGACGGCGGCGATAACAGGAACAGGTAAAAACATTAGTGAATCAGTTGCTTTTCGCACCAGGTCGATCAATGACTCAACAGGTGCTCTCTCGTGTGTTTCCAGAGATTTGGCAAGGAGGTTTATCAGAGGGTTTTTCAGGCTGACGTCAAATCCTGCGCAAAAAGCTTTTTTCCCGGCACCGGTTATCACAACCGCTCTGGGCAGGTGCTGCTGCAATTCTGCTGCCACCTCTTTAAAACAGATCCACATATGTTCATCCATAGCGTTTTGCCGATCCGGCCGGTCCAAGGTTATCACGGCAATATTTCCCATACGCTCAAGCCGAACTCCGTAATCGCTCATAAATATCCTCCCTTTCCCTTAGCTCAAGGCGTGAAAGGAATAGAGGTATGAGTGCCGAGCCGGTTTTTACTATCTTACGATCTTTGAACATATTTTAGAAGTCAAAGAGATCTTCTTCTTCATCTGCAGCCTGCTGAACAGTATTAACATTCATAGTTTTAGCCTGACCATACTTCTGCAAGGTGAGCTGATGCTTAGCTTCAAGATGGAGTACTCTGTCAAGTACAGGTGTTTTTTGGCTTCTCACGGCACTGAGATAAACCCAGCTTTGAGCACGGGTAATGCCGACAAAGATCTGCCTGAGAATCTCATCGTCGTTGAAATAGCGGAAAGAATAATTAACCAGGCGGGGCATCAAGACACTGTCAAAAGTCAAGCCTTTTGCCCCATGGTAGGTAAGTATTTTGGGTTTGTCATTTGCAAAGTTCAAATTATAGGAAGTTTCAACCTCTATTCCTGCTTCCCTAAAGGCTCTCGCATAACCATAAACCATTCTGTTTTTTGGCAGCAATACAGCCAGGGAATCATTTCTCATGATCCTTGTTTTAGCAACTTCAATCAGATGCTCTTGTTCTTCCTTCCAATCATGCGCATAATACAACAAAGGTGTTTGAATATCAGTGCTTCGGGTACGGGATTGGCTTTCGAAAGGGGACTGCTCTTCGTCAGGCAGCATACAGGCAGCAAGCTTGATAATGTATGGTGAACACCGGTAAGCTTCCAGGAGGCTGGCACTTTTAATAGTAATTCCCAAGTACTTAAATACTTCCCTTTCTGAAGAACCGGTACTGTAAAGCTGCTGATTATTATCCATGCAAACAGTTATATGATTGCTTATCCGAGTCAGAATGCCATAGGCGATATCATCCAAATCCTGCCCTTCGTCCACCATAATAAAATCATAGATTGGTTTAAAATTGTTGTGGCCGTCAATATAATTATATATATTTTCTCTTATTGCTTTGAAATTAGGCTTCCCTTCAATCATAGGTATTGCTGCCGGGATATTATTTCTATGGAAATTGTAGCACCAGGCGTCGAAATTTATTGTACAGTTATCCGGTAAATCTAAATCAGCCAAGGCGGAGATGATATACTGTTTGAGAA
>CAZUAY010000355.1:0-3359 GCA_964618405.1 uncultured Lentisphaerales bacterium | reverse complement strand
GCCGCATCCTCCGTTCGTCCTTCGCGTAGCAGACGAAGATAGAGGTAGGGGCCGTCACAATGATTGTCCACAGTCAGAACTTCCTTGGGTAATCCATACCGAGCAAGGTCTGCGGTATGGTCGATAATCTCATCCACAACGCGTCGCGTTTGTTCAGTCGTCAGATCGGGCACGGCCTCATCGGCCGCGCGACCTGTTGATACCAAGTGGTAGAAGCAGATTCGAGGAATGGATTCTCGTGCCATCAGATCGAAAAGGAATGGAATATCGTTTGCCGTTTCCGCTGTGATCGTGTGGCGAAGGCCCACCTTGAGACCGGCCGCCTGACAAGCACGAATTCCGTTCAGTGTCTGAAAGAAGGCGCCTTGCACGCCGCGGAAGCGGTCATGAACCTCGGGCTGGCCATCGATGCTGATCCCAACATAGGTTGTGCCTGCTGCCTTGAGACGTTCGGCCGTGGCCTCATTCAACAGCGTCCCATTGGAGGACACAACGGCACGAAGCCCGAGGCTCACAGCGTAGGCAACCAGCTCCGGCAAATCGGAACGCAACAGCGGCTCGCCACCGGAGAAAAGAACCACGGGACACTTGAAAGCCGCGAGGTCGTCCAAGACCGCCATCGCCTGACGCGTGTCGAGATCGGTGGTGTCCGTCGTCTCGCACACTGCAGCGTAGCAATGTGCGCAGGCTAGATTACAGTGCGACGTCACATTCCAAACGACGACCGGTTTTTTGTCCGACGAAAATTGGAGCAAGTGGGAGGGCAACTTAGAAGACTGTCGTCCATACCGCAAGGCATCTGACGGTTCCACTTGTCCCAAATAGAGTTTTGATATTCCGATCATAATGTTTAGGCAAGCATTCGCACGGATTTTTCGCGATCCCACTGACGTGTTTTTGCGGCTGCGATAAACCCGTCTGGAGTGTTGGCCTCAACCACGCCCGCGTCTTCCGCGACATGTGCCATCTTCAAAAGCGAACGTCCACCCTTATCGACGGCGATTGCCTTAAGATGTCCGAAGGCGTCCCGCACGAAATCGATTGCGGCGCTTTCCTTCGACAAGGTTTTAGCTCCTTCTTCGGAGAGGATAACCGCGACGGCGTCGAACAGCACGGAAGGCATGCCCGCTAATTGTCCATCGGCCGAAAGCTTCGAGCCATCCGCAAGCATCGCACCTCCTACTTTGGGCGCAACGATCTTCACGCTTGCGCCTGCATCGGTTGCGGCCTTTTTAATTTTGTTAATGACGTCACCGTCTGAACCGTCAGCGATCAGGATAGCGACAGCGCGGCCCTCAAGCGTATCCTTCATCTTCCCAATGATCTGCAATGCAGGGGAAGGCTTAACGTCCTGAACGGGCACGGCGGGAACCGGCGCGTCGGGCATCTTGTCGAGTCCAAGGCCAGCCGCAACGCGTTTAGCCAAATCTTCTTCAATATTACGCAAGTGGGCGACGATCGCCTGGCGTATGTGAAGATGTTCGACTTTTGACAGTTCAAAAACAAGTGCCGAAGCAAGGTGTGCCTGCTCATAACGAGTTTGACTGATGTAGAACTGTCGGGCTTGGCTGTAGTGGTCCGCAAAGCTTTCCGCGCGAATACGATCTTTTTCACCGCTTTCCGTAACACGAGCGCTACGGAACCCCTTGACAGGATCCTCGCGAGGATTGGTCTGGGATAGTGAATTGGGTTCGTAGTTGACCCGACCTTTGTGTTGCTGCATCTGCATCTGCCCATCACGTTGGTGATTGCCGAATGGACATTTTGGCGCATTGATGGGGATCTGATGAAAATTAGGCGTGCCCAAACGAGAGAGCTGTGTATCTTGGTAAGAAAAGAGACGGCCTTGAAGCAACGGATCATTGGAGAAATCAATTCCCGGAACGATGTTCGCCGGGCAGTAGGCCACTTGTTCGGTCTCTGCGAAAAAGTTGTCCGGCCAGCGATTCAAGACCATGCGTCCGATTACTTTTAAAGGCACCAATTCTTCTGGAATTAATTTCGTGGGATCCAAATGGTCAAACGGAAATTTTTCCGCTTCTTCCTGCGTAAAAAGCTGCACGGAAAATTCCCACTCAGGGAAAGCGCCCATCTCGATGGACTCAAATAAGTCACGCCGATGGTAGTCTGGATCGGCTCCAGTGATTTTCACGGCTTCGTCCCAAAGCGTGGATTGCAGACCCAGTTTCGGCCGCCAGTGAAACTTAACAAAAGTGGAGTCACCCGCCTCATTAATCAATCGGAAACTGTGAACACCAAACCCTTCAATCATTCGCATCGAGCGCGGGATGGTACGATCGGACATAATCCACATCACCATATGCATCGATTCCGGGGTTAGCGAGATGTAATCCCAGAATGTGTCATGAGCGGATGCCGCTTGCGGAAATCCTCGATCCGGCTCCATCTTGACGGCATGAATGAGGTCAGGGAATTTGATGGCGTCCTGAATAAAGAAGACGGGAATGTTAATGCCCACCACATCCCAGTTGCCTTCCTTGGTATAGAGTTTCACGGCCATCCCACGTGCATCGCGGGGGGTGTCGACAGAACCCGCGCCGCCAGCAACGGTTGAAAAACGGGTAAACACCGGTGTTTTTTCACCAACCTCTGTGAGGATCTTTGCTGTCGTGTATTGCTCCAATGATTCGGTGAGTTCGAAGAAGCCATGCACAGCCGTACCCCGTGCGTGAACGATGCGCTCGGGGATTCGTTCGTGGTCGAAATGGGTGATTTTCTCGCGAAGGGCAAAATCCTCTAAAAGCGTGGGGCCTGTCGGATGGGATCTCAGCGAATTCTGGTTGTCGGAAATCGGTATCCCCTGATTCGTTGTGAGCACCGGATGATCTCCCCCAGCGACTTGGTGCCATTCTCCTGCATTCCCTACTTTTACTTGATCATTTAATTTCATGGATGCCTTTTTTTCTTTAGGTTTTGCTGTTCTACTAGCCGCTTTATTTCCGTCACTGACATTTGATTTCGTTTGGGTCTGCTTTGCCATGATGATACTCCCTTAGGTTGGTTTTTTGACACAAATATTTTCTCAGGTAAAAGGCTCGCTACGCTTCATTCATTTTGAATTGTAATTCAAACTGACGCTTTGCTTGCAATGATCCCGCTTCTGTTTCACTTCTCCCGTGTAGAGTGATCTAGCGAATGACCAAGATGAAGACCGAGCGCCCCCCCGATCGACCGATTACCGATGTCGGGAGCAAATCTACGGCTTTCGCTTCAGTTTTAAAATAAGGGATTGCCCGATTTAAAGAGACTAAGAACCCTAGGAAAATGTCTCGGGTTGGCCACTGGTAGTAACCGATTACAGTTGCTAGTGGCTAGTCGCTAGACATTCTGAGTTCTTT
>CAZUAY010000354.1:0-3394 GCA_964618405.1 uncultured Lentisphaerales bacterium | reverse complement strand
GCAACCCCGACATCCTCACGCCCCGCTATGGCGTCGTCACCAACATCACCGGCGGGATTTCGCAGGTGCTAACGAACAAGATCACGCGCGGCCTCTACGTGGATCAGACCACGAAGCAGCTCTTCGCGGCCGGCGAGATCTCGGGACAGGTGCTGATGGTCTACTACGACTCCGGCACCTTCGAGACACCGCTGCTCGTGCAGGTTGTCGAAGTAGCACGGCCGCAGGTCATTCCCATGACGGGCCGTATCGGCGAACCGCTGCGCCCGAACGGTGGCGGCTACAACACCGACGGTCTCAGTGCGCGCCCGACCGTGGTCGTGGAAACCGACAATCGCGGGCCCTACCTTTACCAGCATGCGGGTAGAAATTCTTACAGCCCCAAGCATGGCAACGTCTACCCACTTCGGCCAACCGCCGGGGCGCGCTGGAACGCCGAAGTGTATTGGATGGAGACCGACGATCTCCAGGTCCAGTGGCCCTTCGAGCTTTGCCAATACGAATGCAACTGGCCGGGCGATGCCCCGGTCTTCGTCCGCGGCACGCTTACGGGCACGGACGGCGCCACGGACTACGGTCGGCCGCTCTTCATCCCGGACGACTACACCGCTACGTTGATGGATTGTCAGGAACCTGAAGGCCATGCCCGCGCCGTCGAACCGAACGGCACTTTCGTGACGCGCGGTGCGGGTTGGTCGCTGCTGCGGCTCTCCAGCGAGGACAATGTTTGGTTCCTCCCCGTCCGTTCCGTTCTGCGCGACGATCCCGCCCGGTTCACGCTCGCGTCTTCTGATCTCGAGGTCGGCCTCGAGGCGGAGCTGCGCGGCGGCTCGATCGCCGGTCTCGCGCCGGGCTGGTCCGCACCAGCCGTCACCCCCTCCCTGCCGGGCTATCTCTACCGGGCCGCTTCCGGCACCTCCTACAACCCGACGCTCTATGACGATCCGCTGCCGGACAGCGAACGTACGGACGGCGGTGATTCCGGCAACAATCTGCCTTCCGCCGTCTTCCCCGTGACGGTGGATGGGAAACCCCTGGAAGTTTGGTGGTGTTCCCAGTTCCTGACAGACGACATGCCGACGGCCATCGCCATTCCGTCTCTGCCACAAGTTTATACTCCGATCTGGCCGGCGGTCTCTCAGGTGCCGCAGATCGTCCTCGCCAGTCAGCAAGGAAGTGCCAACGAGACTCTCTACGAGCAAGGCGGGGCGCTCGTCTTCGATTCAACCGCCTCCCGCATGGAGCTTCCCGCCCGCGCCTACTTCACCCAGGACGGCGGCGCCATCCATTTCTGGACACGCGCCTGCGATTCGTCGAACGACTACGGACAGCTCATCAACCTTCAAGGCGGCGGCGACCGCCCTTTCTCCCTGGCCATTGGCGTAAGCCGTCTCGCCGGGTCTCCCACCACCGAAACCTATCGCCTTGAGCTCACTGGCTGGCAGGAACACGGCACGCCGACCAACGTTATCCTGGAGGCTACCCAAAACTCGCACGATCCCTTCAAATGGGTGAGCGTCGCGCTCGCGCGTTCCGGTACCACCTTCCGCCTCTATCTCGACGGCCAACTTGCCCTTGAGCACGACCTCCCCACTTTTGTCACCTGCGCGTTCGACGCCTCTCTGTCCGACGGCTTTCTCGGCGCCGCCCGAGAGGTGGCCGCGCAGCCGGACCGCGAGATCGCTGAGGTCTCTTTCTGGAACAAGTCGTTTACGTCTGAGGAGTTCCAAACACTCGCCTACCGGAAGTTCGCGACGACGGATCCCGGATTGACGGGTTACTTTGCCTTTGAAGACGGCCGCGACCTGGCCGTGGTGCCGGGCTCGAACTTGCGCACCGCCTACGAACGGCTGCACAACCACCCCTGTGTCTGCCGCGACGTCCTGCTGCGCACCCCGGGCGCTCCTGCCCGGGGCAAAGGCATCATCGACGCGGACGGCACGCCGACGATCTATGCGCAAGCGGATCCCAGCGGCATTGGCTACAACCCCAACGAGGAGCACGCCTTCGTCCGTGCCGGAAGCGGTGGCCATGTTGCCTGGGCGCTGCGCTGCGATCTCAACACCGATACCAGTTCCCGCCCCGGCGTACTGGTCCAGTACGAAAAGGACGGCCGCGCGCGGATGGCGTACTTCTCGGTCGTCCCGACCAACTCCGTTTATCCGGAACTGGCGGCCGACTGCGTCGCTGGCCAGCAGCTTCCCGGGCCGCACCCGCTCGACTACCTCGACGATCCGTGGCTCGACGAGACCTACTGGACCCTGCCGCAGGGCCAATCCGAGCCCGCCGCCTTCCGCGACCGCAAAAAACAGGTATGGGCGCGCTGCGCCGGCACCCTGCCGATCTACATGTACTACCGCATGCAGGAGGGGTTCTGGTTCCCGACTCTGGCTGCGGAGCGGCAACCCGCCGTCGGCACCCCCATTCCGTGGCTTTCGCAGATGGACGGGCACACGCCCAACCCCAATTCCGAACCTCCCGCGCGCTGGACCTGGAATGTCGCCTGGCCGAAGGAAGTCCCCGAGATGGCGATCGGCCAAACGCTCACGCTGCCCACCGGCGGTCTGCCCGAAGTCTGGAATGCCAAGAGCATGGGCGTCGTCTATCCCGACCCCACGAAGGACTCCGGCACCGTCCTGCTCTACGACCCGACCGTGGCGCAATCGGTCGCGTTCGACCCGAACCACCTCGCGGCCCTCGGTCTCAAGACCGGACCCAACGAGAAGCTTCTGAGCCGCAAGGGGAAGTACTGGTTCCAGGAGATTGCGCCCGCCATCAGCGCCCGCGTGTATGTCGATCCCGCCGCCGGCCGCCTCGTGTGCATCGGTGCCAAAGAGGACAATCCTGGCGGCGTCGAGCTGCTCCATGTCAACGTCCTCTCTGCCGAGGAGCGCCAGACTCTCCTCGATCTGGTGGATCCCTCGCTGCGCTCAGGCGCAGCCTGGATGGCTTGGCGAGTCGCCGTCACCGTCCTGGCCACCGCGCCGGTGAAGCCCACGAGCCACCACTTCGAAAACAACACCGACCTGCGGATCGACTACACTCCCGTCGACCACTACGCGCTCACCGCTGTGGGCGCGACCAACTACGTGGTGCTCATCGAGAACGACGCTACCAACCGCACCACCGGGGTGAATCCCGGCGACGCCATCTCGATGCAGGTGCTGCGCGTGATGCCGCGTTACTTCACGGGACGCGTCGTCACCCGCGAAGACCCGCTCAACCTCCTTTCGCAACAACTCTCGGTGCTCTACGAAGAGGCCTTTGCGGGCAAGGCCGGCGATTACGTTTTCCAATGGAAGAAAGCCGCGCCAAACGCCGACGGCACCATCCCCGACAACTACGACACCGCCTATCAGGCCAGGTTCCCCGACAGTGCCGGACTCACCCGCTT
>CAZUAY010000353.1:0-3487 GCA_964618405.1 uncultured Lentisphaerales bacterium | reverse complement strand
TGGGATTCGCATATACCGGAGTGCTTTCCCTACATCCACTTCACTCGCGAACTGGTGGTTCCGGGAGGTTTTTCATGAAGGTGCTATTGATCGGCAACAGCCAGATGCAGTCTTATGACCTTCCCCAGATGATGGAGCTTATGTCGAAATCCGCTCCGGCGGATCATCCGCGTCTTGAAATCGGGCGCGGACTCGTCGGTGGGAAGGGTTTGAAGGGGTATTGGGATTTGGGGGAAGTTCCGGGATCTCCGCGTGCATTGATTGTGGCGGATCAATGGGATTATGTCGTCATCCAGGAAATTTTCTGTGCCGGTAAACCTGAGTTTGAAGAATACGCGGAACTGTTTGACGATTTGATCAGGAAGCGGCACGCTAAGACAATCCTGTTCGCAACCGCCAATGTCACTCAGTACTACAATTCTTCATTTAATTATCCTGAGTCATTCGAAAAATTAAATGAGATGCAGATTGCGTTCGGAAAGAGAAGGGGCATACCTGTCGCCGCTGCCGGCTATGCTTGGATGAAGTACCTCGGGCCGAATCCTTCGGAGGCGCAGGTGTTGGATCTCTATCACCCAGACAAGGGGCATCCCGGTGCAAAAGGAACCTACCTCTATGCTTGCCTTCTTTATGCCTGCCTCACGGGTAAGAATCCCACGGGACTCGCCCACGAATTTCCGAACATTCGGGAGGGGATCTCCATACCGAACGCAGAAGCGATTCCCATGCAGAAGGCTGCTTGGGCAGAGTATCAGGGATCTGAGAAGTTGCGAGTTGCGAGTTGCGAGGGGAAAGAGAAGTTGCGAGGGGAGAAGAAGTGAAGCAGCAGGATATGTGCTTATTTTCATGTTGCGTACAGAGAACGGAATAGCAACACCAGCCTACAATCTGTTTGGATGGTGATTCGTATAAAGTACAACGATTGAAATTGAGACTGACATGAACTATAAAGGCTGGAATTTCGAGAAAACTTTGTTGATTCGTTCCGACAGTCCGTACGAACGCGCGGACGAATTTATCGATACATACGTGGCGGTTGAAACGAACTGCGCACAGACCCTGGCTCGGGATTTACGGGTTGTTTTGAAACCGGCATGGAATCGGCTGGGACAGGAGGTGCCCTGTCAGATCTACAACATTCAGGAACACGGACCCATCACCACCTTCCGGGTGGCTTTCACGGCGACCATTCCTCCCCACGCTACGCAACGTATCGGCCTTCTGTATGATAATCCCGCAGCACCCAAGCGAGACATCGAAACCGATCTTTCGGTCTCTGGGAGCGGCTGCGGCTATACGATTGAAAACCGGCACTACCGCATGAGAACAGATCCGCGTAGTGGACAACTCGACCGTATGACCATTAAGCTTCCGGTGCTGGAATACACGCACGTGAAATGCCTTACGCCAGAAGGGCAACCCCAAGGCGGCGTTCAAGTTTTGTTGGCCGACCGAGACACGCCAACAGATGTCAGGCTGGCTCATGCCGGACTGTGGCAGAACCCGGAGACAACCTGTGTGCAGGGCCCTCTCTTCTTCTCCATGACCCGCCGGGGTCGACTTGCCCCAGTCGACGGCGAGGCTACAGAGAATTCACCTACGCTGGAAATTGCCTATAAATTCTTTGCCGACAAACCTTATTTTCTGGTTTCCAGTCGCCTGGAATTCCACGCAGACACGCCCGTCTACGGCATTCATCAGGACTGGATCACTGTTAACCAGAACTGTTTCAGCCACTACTGCTTCCGCCCGGTCACGCCCACGCTTCCAGCTTCGGATCTGGAGGAGGTAGGCCACATTCTCGTAGCGTCTGACTATACCCAAGGGCTTCCGGAAGTGCTTTTCGGCGGATTCCTCCCCTACGACCTTGCGTGGCATGGATTCATCAGTACAGTTCGCAAGCGGGGCTTTCGGTTCGACTATGCGCTGTCTGGCATCCGATTGCGCAGCGAGTCCAGTTCTCCCGACCAGCCAGCTCCTCATTACCGTGCGGCGACATTTGTGCGGCAGGCTAACGGGCTCCTCTCATGGTCCCGCGACCCCGTGTACGTTAAGAACCGCAGCCTTGCGGAGAACCTTGTCACGATTCCCCAGGGAACCGTCTATACCCAATCCAATGCAATCCATCTGGGCGAATGGGACGAGAAGAAGCAATGGCTCAATCGCATCGAAGCCTTGGGCAACCGCATGAACCATCCCTTGTCGATTACACAACATCCTCACTTTCTGGTGGGGCCGATTCCTCCCGAGCCCGTGGAATGGTTACCCTGCGGTCGGTTTGCCCATTTCTATGAAAAGGCGGGGGCCCGGTAAACATGGATACATTACACAAAGCATCTTTTGATGATCGCGGTTGGTCTGGCTATCAGACCCTTAAAGTCCGTGAAACCGATGGTTTCGCTCGCCAACAGGAACCCATAGACCAGCCCTTTTCCGTACCGATGTCCAACGGGTTCCGGCTGGAAGCCGAATTGCGGATTGTCCGTGCCGACTCCGAGGGGTTGGAGGAGATCCCTTCTCAATTTTACGAGATTAACCGGCAAACGGAGCAGCTGACAGGACGTGTGGTATTTCTTGCCGATGCTGTGCCTGCGCACGGCGAGGTAGAGTTTCGGCTGTATTATGGAAACTCGCAGATTGAACCGCGCGACTATCTCAGTCCCCTGCAGGTCACGAAAGGAGATGCAGGCCCCCAGCATTACATTCTGGAAAACGAATTCTACAAGATCGAGACGATGCCGCAAAGCGGACAAATCTGGCACATGTGGAATCGTAAGGGCGCAAACAAGTCCTGGCATCACCACGAGTGGGACGTCAATAAAGATAAGGGTGGAGATTGCTGCCACTGGGCACCGAATTGCTGGGCCGCATACCCCGAGCGAATCACCAACGGCTATGATGTGCTGGCCGGAGGGGAAGATATCGACCTAATTGACTGGAACTACGCCTTCGGCTGGCAGAACCCGGAAAGCCAGATTATCGCTGGTCCTGTTTTCTGGGAAATGACGCGATGGGGTATCGTTTGGCCACACCCCGATCATACGAATCTCGACATCAAACGCGACCCTTCGGCATTCGTCTACGCACGGGTAGTCTACCGTTTCTATGCGTCCTTACCGTGGTTCTACCAGTCTTCCGTGCTGGAAACCATGAAGGACATGCGCTGTTTCTTCATACGCAATTGTCAATTCGTCTTTCTCGCCGATATCTTTTCCCATACGTTCATCGCACCGGAGCGAACCGGAATTCTCCCGAATGACGAGGAAGACGTGGCGGTTTTGCGCCTGATGGCACCGATAGACCAGAAGCCGTACACGCACCAGCAACACAGCACGAGCAACATTTTGCCTTCGAAACTATCCTACTACGGCTTTTTCAACCAAGAGAACTCGGATGCATTTGCACTCTTCCAGTTGACGGAAAAGAATACCAACCTGAATTCGGGCTCGCCCGTCTATCAGAATCATGCAACGCTGTTTTCCGAGCT
>CAZUAY010000352.1:0-3497 GCA_964618405.1 uncultured Lentisphaerales bacterium | reverse complement strand
TAACGACAAGGTTTTCCCAGCTCGCAACTCACCACTCGCAACTCACTACTCGCTAGTGTAATCGGGCAGTCAACGGGGGGCACCCCCCGTCACTGACCGATTACACTAGCGACTGATCATGGAGTAGACAAACTTCCCGAAATATGCGAATATACTCTCATTCGTTTTGGGCGTGGCATGGTGTCGCACATAATACGAAAGGAAGAGGATGAATCGGCAGGCTTGCCCACAGTGAGCGGCGCGACTCATCAGCTTAAACCATGTCCCGGACGCAAGCCGTCAGGCGTAGCGACGTGGGGGTTTTGCAAGAGCCTCTAAAGAGTTATAGCTACAAATGGCTGTTAATAACTATCGTATGACCTGAATCAACTAAAGGAGTCAAAAAGTGCTACTTAAGGCTGAGACACCGCAACCGACATGGATCGGCGTATGTGGGGCTGGAGAAGTTGGATCCGGAGTTGGGCCGGGAGTAACGATTCCCCATCATCTTATTTTACAGACAAAAAACGCGGCGAATCGCCGCTCAACATAAGAGGAACACACCATGAAGGGGAATCATCAGTTTAGTGCTTTACAGGCAGAAAATGCCACTAAAAAGCAAGTTGTTTTTCCTCTCTCCCGTTGGGAGGGGGCTGGGGTGAGGGTTGCGGGCTTCGCCCGCATTAGAAAAATGTCGGGGCTGCTGGCGGTCCTGACTCTGGCTGCCGCAGGGGTGCAGGCGGAGCCTTTTCTGCTTGTAGAAGCGGGGCAGGCCCGAGTGCCGGTGATTGTCGAGGAACATGCCTCGGAACCGACCTTAGAGGCGGTCCGGGATCTCGTCGCCTATATCCGGAAGATATCGGGTGCGCACGTGGAACTGCTGACGGGCGCGCCTGATCCGCTGCCGGAGCACGCTGTCTGGATCGGGACTCATGCTGCACTGCCGGACTTGTTTCCCGAAGCGGATCTGGCATTCCAGTATCCGGAAGAAATTCTGAACCTCAGCAACGGACAGCACCTGCTGATTGCAGGTCGTGATCGAAAGATCGGCACGAATCAGGTTGAGTACGGCACAGCCAACGCGATCTACGCCTTTCTCGAAAAACAGCTCGATGTCCGCTGGCTCTGGCCGGGCGATCTGGGCGAAGACGTGATTCGGCGGGATACGATCTCCCTGCCAGCGTTTGAGTACCGACACCATCCCGTGATGCTGAAGCGCCATTTCTGGCCCCGCAACCCGCGGGACTGGCATGTGCGTCAGCGGTTGCTGAATTATTCGTACCCGCTGCACTGCGGACACGGCTTCACCGACTGGTGGGAGAAGTACGGTGAGACGCATCCAGAATACTTCGCGCTGCAGCCCAATGGCACACGCAACCCGCCGCGTAGCGGCACGGACGTGAAGCTCTGCATCTCGAATCCCGAGGTCTGGGCCCAGTGGCTTGACAACGCCGAAACGCAGCTCAAGGCCGACCCGACGATCCGCGTGCTCAGCGCGACGCCGAACGACGGTCCGTGGCACTGTTCCTGCGAGAACTGCCGAGCTTGGGATCATCCGGACGCCCCGCAGGGCTCCCTGACCGAACGCCATGTAAAATTTTGGAATATCCTAGCCCGCGGGCTGAAGGAGCGCTTCCCCGACCGGGAGGTTTACGTCGGCGCTGCTGCCTATGCCGCCTATTATGCGCCGCCGGTGGCGGAGAAGCTCGAGCCAAACGTCGCGATCGCGCAGGTGGGGCATTTCCCGCTGACCGATCCCGAGAACCGCGCGGACGCCAAACGCGACTGGAAGAAGTGGGCCGATCTCGCGACGATCATGTGGTACCGTCCGAATCTCTTTTATTGGGCGGGCGGCGTCTGGGGTCTTCCGGAAGTCGCCATGCAGCGAACCATCGAGGACTTCCGCTTCCTGGCGGAAAACAAGTGCATCGGGATCGAAGTGGACGTGCTGCGCAACGTCTGGTCCACCCAGGGGCCACAGTACTACCTCATGGCCCAGCTCACGTACGACCCCTTCCAGGACGGTGCGGCCGTGCTGGCGGACTACTATCGTCGCGGCTTCGGTCCCGCCGCCGGAGCCATCGAGACATACTGGACGATGCTCGAGGAGGCGTGCGACGCGATCATGGCCGACCCGGAGTTCAAGATCGGATCGGGCAGCCGCTACAAGCTGCCGCCGATCTTCGAGCGGGTCTACTCCGAGGAACGCATGGCGCGGATCGAGGAGGCGCTCCGGCAGGCGGAGGCGCAGGCGGCGGACTCCGAGCTGTATCGGAAGCGCGTGGCGTACGTCCGCACCGGGTTCGACTACACGCGGCTGCTGGTGCGGACGATCCCGCTCATGACCCGTGTTCGCGAGAGCCAGGCCAGGGACCGGGAGGCGGTCGCGCAGGCCAAGGCGAACTGGGACGCCATCGCCGAGCTGAGCGATCAGGCCCCGTCCTTCGCTCTGCCGGTCAAGAACATCCGCGACAGCTTCATTGGCGGCAACGGCTACCAGGGCGGCATGCAGGATTATCTGGGGCCGCCGTCCGATCAACTGCTCGCGCTGCAGCACGAAGAACGCATCACGCTGCAGCCCGCCGAGTGGACGCTGGCGTTTTCTGACACCTTCGATCGCGCCGAGCTGGATGCCAACTGGAGGGTTCTCGAGGGACGCTGGTACCTCAAGGACGGCGCGCTGCAAACGGACGGTGATGGCACGATCATCTGCACGCGGAGTTTCCCGGGGCTCCAGAAGATCGTCTTCGAGGCGGTGGCAACGCCCAATCCTGGCATCTCGGACCTCAGCCCGTTTCTCCAAGCCAGCGAGGAAGGGCTCTACGCGGGCTACTTTTTGCGCTTTGGAGGGAATTACAACAAGGAGAGCGGCATCCTGCGGCAGGGCAAGCTCATGCAGGAGTCGAAGCGAGCCATCGAACCCGGCAAGACGCATCAGATCGTGGCCGAATATGACGGGATCAACGTGCGCCTGACGGTGGACGGGGAACTCGTTGCGGAATTTCCGGAAACCCGCCCGCTCATCGGCGAAGAGCATGACCGGATCGGCTTCTATGTCTACGAGGGCACCGTCCGGATCACCGGCGTGCAGGTCTATGCGGCTCCGGCCTTGAAGGTTGGCGAGGTGCTCCGCGAAGGAGAGGGGTTTGAATAAGCGCTCTCTGGGGATTTCGTGACGCCGTGACAGCATGACACCCGATTTCGTACGTCGTTAGATAATGGAGGGATGCGGGCCTCCGCGTCCGTAATCGCAATCGGGGTCGGAATCGGCATCGGAATCGGTATCGGAATCGACCCCGATGTCGCTCCCAGTGGCTCAATCTCTCTAACTCTTTGTGTTTAAAACCGCACCGCGCTTATTGCGACAACTGGGTTGATAGCACAGCAGAGCAGATCTCAGGCGTCACCCCCCAAAAAAATACTTTCACCCCTCCCCCCGTCACGCGTCACTGACCGATTACCTGGGCGCATTCACGATTCATTGACTCGCATAGGCGATGGGTTTGCAAGCCGAAGAC
>CAZUAY010000351.1:0-3506 GCA_964618405.1 uncultured Lentisphaerales bacterium | reverse complement strand
GCGCTTCTTGAAACCGGGCATCAACATCGATGCTCGTATGCGACCAAATCGAATAGCCTCGGCCTTTGCCTTTAAAATAAAGGGCCGGCGTTTTGGCCGTATTTTCAAGAATCTTGGCAACACGCTTGTGTTCTATTTCTTGATCTCCCACGCACGCCCAAGCCACAGCTTCATCGGTAGGAATGAACTCCTGGGCATTCACTAAATTCAGAACGCCTACCGTCTTCATGATACGGAGATCCAAGCCGTTATGGACGGGTTGGGGTTGATAGGCTTCAATGGTCGAATCAATGACATTCCAGTGAGCCCGGTGCGTCGCCGTTGCAAGACGATGGCCAAAGTTGACACGCATGTAATCAAAGAAATCAGCCAACTGATAGGGTTGAGTCGACGAATTCAGCTCATGATTGGTTACGTAGGACTGAAGACCAAAAGGCTCATGCGAGAAAAGAAACCCGAACAACGATCTTTCGTTTTGGCCAAAACGCTGAAAGAAACGAAACAGTACAGGCAACAACATCGGATCAAGGGGAAACAAGGGTGCTGCCAAAGCACGCAAGGCCTCACGATTGGTAGAAGTTCCATACCAACCAAGCGCAATGGCGCGTTCCATCGTGGATTTTGCTCGCAATACGGCCGTGGCAGGCAATTGCGCTTCTTGCGTACCCAAGCCCTCTGCTGCAAGCTGAGCAATCTGGTCAAGAGGTTGATTGAATATAATTTCTTCAAACCGACCCGCGATTTTGTTCCATTCCTGCTGAGTTGATTTCGTCAGTTGTTCAGAGTAGGCGTTAAACCCTTGATGAAATAGGCAGACAACGACCAGAGGAAATTTACCGCTACGAGAAGCGAGTTCGGCTAGTTGCTGCAAAAAGAAAACATCCTGTTGCTCTGGATTTATGGCTGCGTATTCAAGATACTTCCCGGCTTCATCTAAAATAAGCACGATTCCATCAGCTTTCCCGTTTTGGATAAGCTTCGTATTCGCCTCACTGATAAAGGACAAGGTCATTTCATCGGTCAGTGTGTTTTCAAGCAAAGATTCCTCCATCTGAGAAATCAGGTTTGCTTTTGCCCCTCTCGTGTAAAGTTGACTCAGCGCCTGAGCAAGCGAGCGAATCACAGAGACACGTATCGGCTCTCGGCTTCCAGCAACCAAGATAGGAAGAAACGTTTTTTTTCTAATGGCATTCGGTAAGGCCTGAACAACTGAACCGCGCAAACCACGCGGCAAGCGGTTCGGCTCTCTGAGAGCTGCCGCCAACAAAAGCGCAAAGGACGATTTCCCCGAACCAAAATCACCCGTAAGCCTCCATGCACGACGCGTGGTGCTTAAGTCGAAACCAGACCCAATCTGTTCAAGGCATTGCTTCCCAAAATCGGTTAAACAGTAATCTTGCAGACTGTTCGGATCCTGAAAATCTCGAACCAGATCGGTAGAGCGTAAGAAACGGTGCCTTGTTTTTAGGATTTCAGAAATGTATTGCATGATCGTTATTCGTAAACAAGTTCAAGTGAAGCAGGCAGACTATGCTTTAGACGAACGCGAGGAATGGCTGCTGAATCATCAAAAACAAACAAGCCACGGCTCGCCTGCTCAATACCCAGCAACCGGGTTCGGATATCATCTTCAGGAAGTTTAAAAACCTGACCAGGGCTACCGTGCCCATTTGCAATCAAATGCAGGGTTATCGCCTTTTCCGCTTCATGGTCGTTCTGCCAGAACTCACTAAGGCAATATGAAAAAAGCCCTCCCCCAATTTCTGGTTTGCCTTCTCGTCGAAAGGCATACTTCAGCTCAGGTTTTCCTGCATAACTGGATGATTCAACAAAACCAACCGGAATCAATAACTCAAGCTCTACCAAGGGGCAATCCAGATTGTCCTCTCGCACTTCGCCCTTACGCCCGCGGGTTGGCACGTATGAATGAAGGAATATATTCCAGAGCTGCTCGATAGAACCCTTCGAGATTTTGTTGTCGAAAAGCGCACTATCGAGCGATCTCGTAACGGACGCTGAATAAAGCTCTGGCTCCTGGAAATGATTGAGGAGAAAATCCCAAGAAAAAACAAGGTGTTCCTTGTTGGTCGCGAGTCTCCAATGGATCAGCCATAGCGTCTGAATATCCTCCAGATACGGATCATATCCCGACGTCTGCCCACCAAACAGCTTTTGTCCGAATTCTGTGACCTCGTGCCCGTTCTCGCAAGGTTGTATGACACCAACCGCCTCCGCCCAGAACCGAATAGATCGAACCATATTTTTGCCGACCCCAAGTTCAGCCATCGCTTCATCTTCCCGTTTGGCCGTCAAAATATCAGGCTCAACCGTTACAGCCGTCACAGCCTTTGTCAGCCAGGCATATCGGCAAGCAAAAGTCTCATGGCCAGAAAATTTATGTGAAACAGTGTCAGTCATTTAGTTCGGGTGAGTGGATAAGAAAAGACAGAACATTAAGCAACAGAAATACTTACAGACTTAGCTTCTCTAAAATGGTTGTCTAGACAAGGGCGAATTGATACGCTCTTTGCGCATAGCGATTGCCGTAACGGGAACAGTCACGCCACTTACAGAACAATCGAAGTTTGTTCGCTTCTCGCCCATCTCGTTCTCCTGTTTGAATGGTAAAAGGTCGGCGCATTATAGCATAAATACGAGGTTGTGTTTCAAAATATCTTCAAGGATCCCATTTTTTTTCATGCGCGTTTTTCATGCGAAGCGAGGTGGAGCGCCGCCGTCTTCCTCTCCTTCTCTTCAAACACGTAAAACTCCACTGTAAAAGTTCAAATGCACAGATCTTTCTTGTGGCTAAAAAACCTCGACGTAGATCGCCTCTCTTCGCGACTGGAAACTTCTTTAAAGCTCTGTGTTCTCTGTGGTTAAAAGACCCAGCTTAGCCGACTCAGCCTATCAAAAACCTCACGTCTTCGCGTGAGCTATTCTTAACCATGGAACTCAACTATAGGCTATTAGCAATCTAAATTCGTAATTCGTAATTTTTAATTCGTAATTCTCCTAAACGAGTACCAATCTGAAGTGATATTCATATTTCATTTCAAAGCATCTTTAAAAAGTTCATCGATGTCGTCATACCGTTTCGCTGCCGGATCCGCCGCGATGGATCTTGCCTCAGCCATGGCTTCTAACATATCGGATGTCTTGGCATTGCGACGACGAATCTCGAAAGGAATACCCTGATAGGCAATCGCCTCACTAATGAAAAGATTAATGGCGGTGGAAAGGCTCATACCGAACTCGGCAAAAAGCGCTTCCGCTTCCTTCTTCTTTTTTGCATCGATACGCGCACTGATTGTTGTTGTTGCCATAAATATCCCTTTTGTGCTGATTTGTCTTACAGTGTACGATGATTGACTTCTATTGTCAAACAATATCCGTAATCGGTCAGTGACGAGGAGTGCCCCCGTTGACAGCCCGATTACGGTCACGAGTCGCGAGTTGCGAGTGGTGAGTTGCGAGCTGGGAAAACTTTGTCGTTAGCTTTGTCG
>CAZUAY010000350.1:0-3548 GCA_964618405.1 uncultured Lentisphaerales bacterium | reverse complement strand
TGAGGCCGGAATCGTCCGCGATCACCGATCGCGGCTACAGGGGTATTCGACAAAGGTAGCGACAAAGCTAACGACAAAGTTTTCCCAGCTCGCAACTCGCGACTCGCGACTGTAATCGGGCTGTCAACGGGGGGGGGCGTCACTGACCGATTACCCGGGAGAGTGTTTTCTGCCGTGCATTCGTTTTAGTTTTTTGGTAAAATTGACTCTTCATTACGACCGCAGCGCTGGTTATGGGAATCAGGGCATGCACGGTTCATAGAGAGAAGAGCACACGATGAGCAAGTTCAATACAACACACGTTTTTACTTCGGAATCCGTTTCCGAAGGGCATCCCGATAAAGTCTGCGACCAAATCTCTGACGCGATTCTTGATGCGTGCTTGGCGCAAGACAAAGACTCCCACGTTGCTTGTGAGACGGCAGCGGGTCCTGATCTTGTGGTGAATCTAGGTGAAATTACCTGCAAGGGCTGGAACAAGGTAAAGCCAGAGGCGATTGTGCGCCAGGTCGTGAAGGATATCGGCTATGACAGGCCAGAAGAGAATTTCTCTTGGGATACGTTTGAATATAAGACGGTGTTGCATGGTCAATCCCCCGACATTAACATGGGCGTGAGTCGCGACAACGATGAGAATCAGGGCGCAGGTGACCAAGGTATGATGTTTGGATACGCCTCCGCCTCGACCGATAATTTGATGCCAGCGCCCATCATGCTGTCGCATCGGCTTCTCCAACGTCTCACGGTCATCCGTAAAGCGAAGACGATTCCCTACCTTCGCCCCGATGGCAAGGCACAGGTGAGCGTTCTCCATGTAGAAGGAGAACCGGTGCGTATTACCGACATTGTGATTTCCAATCAAACCGAAGACGTGCCAATCGAGACGATTCGTCGGGATCTCGAAGCCTTCGCAAGGATGGAACTAGCGGATACAGGGTTTGTGGATAATGAGACGCGCTTTCACATCAATCCGACCGGTCGGTTTTTAGTGGGCGGCCCTTGCGGGGACTCGGGTTTGACGGGACGCAAGATCATCGTCGACACCTACGGCGGCGTCGGTGCACATGGCGGCGGTGCTTTCTCTGGAAAGGATCCTTCGAAGGTAGATCGCTCCGCTGCGTATTACTCACGCTATGCCGCAAAGAACATCGTCGCGGCAGGGATTGCCAAAAAATGCGAAATTCAAGTGGCTTATGCGATTGGGATCGCCAAGCCTGTGAGCATCAATGTTCTCTTCTTTGGAACCGGGATGTTTCCAGAGACTCAGGTTGCCGATTTGTTAATAACCAATGAAGTTTTCGACTTCCGCCCCGGTATGATCGTGCAAGAATTGGGACTGAAGAAGCCGCAAGGATGGAGCTACCGCGAGACCGCGAATGGTGGCCATTTCGGTCGTCCTCAGTTTCCGTGGGAGAAGACGGATAAGACAGAAGCTTTGCTCAGCGCGCTAGGAGGCTAAGGAGTAGAGAGTAGGGAGTAGGGAGCAGAGAGTAGGGAGTAGAGAGTAGGGCGTAGGGAGTAGAGAGTAGGGCGTAGGGAGTAGAGAGTAGGGAGTAGGGAGTAGTTTCCGATGGGGACACCCCATGCCCCGTTTGAAAAATCTTTGTCGCAAACTTTGTCGCGAGCTTTGTCGAGGTAGCGAGTGTAGGGAGTAGAGAGTAGGGAGTAGGGAGTAGTTTCCGATGGGGACACCCCATGCCCCGTTTGAAAAAGCTTTGTCGCAAACTTTGTCGAGGTAGCGGGAGTAGGGCGTAGTTTCCATGCCCTGTTTTTACCTGCTTGCGAAGCACTGGGGCTCGGGCTCGTGTGACTCGCTAAATCAGAAGCCGTATCGAACACTGGTGTAGACGTTGTTATTCTTCTCGAACTGACCAAAGAACGATGTGTCCTTCTTGCCGATGAACACATTGCCCCCACATTCAACGATCCAATGATCGTTGAGCTTGTAGTTCGCGTTCGGGCGGAGATAGGCATCGTCGTCGGAAGGGGAGTAGAAGACGAACAGCCCGAGTCGGAGGTTTTGGCTCATCATGAGTTTTGTGAGACGTAAGGTCACGACTTGCCGAAATTCCTCTGTTTTGGGCATGCCGTCGGGAAGTGTGGCTTCGTATTCATCGTAGTCGAGCATGTTTTCGATATAGTATTGGAGGCCGATAATAAAATTCTGCAAGACTTCTTGCTCGTAGCCCACAAGGTAACGGACTTCGCTGTTGCGGATAGTTGGGTCGTCGCCGTCTCGATCATCGGCAGAGCGATACCAGCCAGTTTCAAGGCTTACAATACCTTTTCCGAGGGGACCTCTTGCGCTGGCACCGACCACTTGCAAGCGGGGATAAATAGCCTTGCCGGTTTCAAGATCGCTTCCCGCCGGACTCTTCCAGAAGCCATCGTAGCCGTAGGCGGCGACTTCGTAAACGCCGATATTACGGTAAAGACGTCCCGCCCATTCATCATTGCTAAAAGCATCATCGGGCTTGTCCGTTTCAATGCTGACGTCGCGCCCTGAGCGACGTCCGAGGGCTGGATTCCAGTAGGAAATACGTTGGGCATCGACGGATCTGTCGGAATCGAAACGAGGGGAATAGATTAAGTCGAGATTGGCGAGGTCAGAAAAAAAGGAGGTCTTGAGCGAATCAGAAGGCGCCTTGAGGTATTCATCGTCGCGGCCGATAAAAAACGAATTCCAGTCTTTCGGGAAGAGATCGTTGATGAACACGAGATCGCCCGTTCCCCAGGTGTTGACTTGACGGCCCACCTTGACATCCATGAACGTCGCAGGTCTGAAAAGCAAGTTTGCCTGACGGAGATCAAACCAGCCTTTGCCATCTTCCAGATCAATAGAATGGTCATCGAGAACGGGATCGTAGAGGAAGTCGGATACCCAGGTGAAAACCGCGGTGTCGAAGGCGTGATCGTAACGAAGTTGAAGACGTGTTTCGCCGACCGTTTCGTTGCGTTCGTACGGATCGCTTTGCATGCGAAGGCCTCCACGGATTTCTGCAAATCCGTGGAGGTCTTCAGCAAAATGACCCAGTACGAGAACAGGCGGTGGTGCGCTTTTCCGTTCAGGGGAATCGAGCCCAGTGGGAAGGGTAGGCTCTGCGGCTTGCGACACGTCGCCGAGGCCTGTCGGCAGAGACGGTTCTGAAGGTTTTAGTTCGTTGCTGAGGCCCATGGGCAGTGCAGGCTCTGATGCGGTTGCCGGCGTTCCGAGACCTGAGGGTAATGCGGGCTCAGCAACCGCAATCGAGACCCTGAACAGCGCGAGTGCAATGCAGGTAGCTTTTCTAAATAAGACGATAAATTTTTTCATTTAAGATCTCCCATGAGGATTACAATTCGCATGATGCACCATCAAGATTTTTGTATAGAATTTCGGATACCAAACCAAGAAGGTGGACTATGAAGAAATGTGCCAGTTGTTTCTTCAGGTTTCTACTGCCTTGAATGATACTTCATCTAGCCGCGTGAGACAAGCCTTTCATGGCTTGTCTTTGTAATCGGTCAGTCGCCGGGGTTGGGCAGACAGAGGAGCACCACCCACTCGA
>CAZUAY010000349.1:0-3553 GCA_964618405.1 uncultured Lentisphaerales bacterium | reverse complement strand
AGTGACTGTGAAAATCGAGTTATAGGCAAGCATCCGTGCGAGATCGGCCGGATTGGTGACCGGAAGCTGACAGACAAAGTTCTCGCAAACATGTGCAGTTGCCTGACCGTTGAGCGGTGCGACATCTTTCATAAAATCAACCTTTTCGGCGAAGTATTGCTGACCAGCATCACCATCCGCCAAGAGCACGATCTTGTTGGGGATGAACTGCGAATTGACTGTCCTTAAAAGAATTCGCGTATCCACCGCATCTCTTTTTCCGGCAATGACAATCTGCATGGATGGCGTTCGCAGCCAATCCAAAGCAACCAGCATTTGTGGCATCACTGATGGAATTTTTTCAAGTTGCGAGGCAAAGGCGTTCAGCGTTTTTTCAGCACGCTTTCGCCAATCGTCCCGATCAAGCATCTGCGCTAAACGCATCAAATTAATTGCGGCAACGGAGCTTGGCGCAGGCTCGGCTCCATCGTAGCTTTCTTTGGAGCGAAGCAGAATGTCGACCGCCTGATCGGTTGTGCTGAAATAACCTCCGCCCTTGGCATCCCAGAACAGTTCATCTTGCCGATCTTGAAGCACCGCCGCCCACTCGATCCATTGCGGATCAAAGGTTGCTTCGTAAAGATCCAACAACCCTTGAACCAAAAAAGCGTAATCATCTGCAAAACCTTCTATGAGGCTCGCACCTTCCCGATAGCTACGCAGGAGGGTTCGGTCATTTGCGCGATAAAGGTTCTCGCGAACAAACTGGGCGGCGCGTGTCGCCGCGTCTCGATAGCGAGGATCATCGAAAACTTGTGTGGCGCGAGCAAAGGCCGAAATCATGAGCCCGTTCCACGCCGTCACGATCTTGTCATCGCAATGCGGACGCGGGCGTGTCTCGCGAGTTGAAAACAGCAACTCGCAACTCGCGGCCAGCGATGCCGCTGCTTGTTCTTCGCTCAGGTCGAATTGTTTCGCTGTTTCAGCGAGCGAGTGGCGTTCGATCAGAATATTGCGTCCAGTGAACTCCCCTTGGGGATCGCTACCCGCGGGCGCATTACCGTTCGGCTCAACTCCGAAGCGATAGTTAAATAAGGACGCACGCTCGGCTCCCAGCTCGCCTTGAATTTCATCTTCGGTCCACACATAAAATGCGCCTTCAGCGTGTTCTTCGTTGTCCTCAGACACTTGGCTGTCCGCATCTTCGGCAGAATAGAATCCACCGCTAGGATCGGACAAATCGCGGAGGACGTAATCAAGAATGCCACGAGCTGTCTGCTCAAAGATCGGTTCGCGGCTAATCTGAAAAGCTGTGAGATACGAGACCGCGAGTTGAGCTTGGTCATAAAGCATTTTCTCGAAATGCGGGACATGCCAAAATTGGTCCACGGCATAGCGATGAAAGCCGCCGCCGAGGTGATCATGAATGCCGCCCGCCGCCATCCGGCGCAAGGTAAACAGCGTCATTTCTAAGGCTCGCTTACCCTCCTTGGACTCTGGTGCTTCGGCATAAAAATTAAACAAGAAGTCGAAGGTCGTCGGGCGTGGAAATTTCGGCGCACCTCCAAAGCCGCCGAGCTTGTCATCAAACGATCCCGCGATCTGTCGAAACGCAATCTCCCGGACATCCTTCCCAATCACTCCACTCGTGCCGCCGCTGGGTTCTTCGGCGTCTTTCAATGCCTTAAGGACTTGAGCAGAGCTGGCCAAAATTCCGACGCGATCTTCCTTCCACGCTTCCGCGATTTTGCTGATGATCGCCGCCAGTTGTTGCGGGTGGAAATACGTGCCGCCGAAGAACGGTTTAAGATCGGGTGTAAGCCAAGCGCTCAAGGGCCAGCCGCCCCCGCCTGTTGAGGCCTGAACGAAGGTCATGTAGACCTTGTCCACGTCGGGACGCTCTTCGCGATCCACTTTGATGCAAACAAAATGGTCATTAAGAATCTTGGCAATTGACGTGTCCTCGAACGACTCGCGCGCCATAACATGACACCAATGACACGTCGAGTAGCCAATCGAAAGGAAGATTGGCTTGTTCTCGTTGCGAGCTTTGGCGAAGGCCGCTTCACCCCACGGATACCAATCGACTGGGTTATGCGCATGTTGCAGCAGGTAAGGACTTTTTTCGTGTGCTAAATGGTTGGTATACATAAATTCTTCCTTTGCAAAGATCAGACAAAGTTGACGCGTTAGCCTAGCACATTACTCCTGCATCAAGCCAAGACAAAATTTTGATCGCCAACGGCTGTGAGCAGTGGGGCGAGCAGATCATCCGGTGTGCCGCAGCTACCGATGATCGTTGGTGGAGATCCCGGCGCTCGGTGGCAGTCGGAGCCGCCGCTTAGCAAACAGCCTAGCGTCTGAGCAAGCTTTGTCAATTCGTCAAGCCGACAGGCGACCGCGTTCACGGGATGATACAACTCGAAACCATCTAACCCTTCATCATGCAATCGGCCAATCAGAGCGACTTGTTCGTCATGCTGATCGGGCAGATATTTGCCAACGTGTGCCAGCAATATCCGTCCGCCGGCGGCATGAACGGCATCCCGTGCTTCCGTAAAATCGCAAAATCGTTCTGACTGGGAAACGCCATTCGAGTGCGCATCGGCCGAGGTTGCCGCCTTTTTGGCGGCGACGCGGCGCATGGCTTCTGTGCGCATTTCTTTAAGTTTGTCCAATTCGCCTCGGTGCGCCATGAAAGAAGTGACGATGTAGCTACTCAGCACAGGAGCAGGGTGAGTTGGATAGCGCACTGCAAGATGTTCTTCGAGTTCGTGACGTTGTCCAGGAAAACCTAGCGCTAAAAGTTCATGATAGTATGCTTCAAAGCGCACTTCGTAGCAGGCGTGGTTTCGCTCCGCCAGAGCGCGGAGACCCGAATGAGCAGGGTTAAAGCCGAACCCTAAAAAATGATAGGAATGCTCTCCGAAGAATGCATCCAGCTCGATTCCGGAGATGTATCGGATTCCGTGAGCAGCCGCTCGAACCGCTGCGCGGTTTAAGCTGCCCAGATGGTTGTGTTCAGTAATCGATAAGACCTTGACGTCGTTGGTAGCAGCTGCATCGACCAGAGTTTCTGGGGTTTCGTATCCATCTACGGAGAAGAGAGAATGACAGTGCAATTCAGTATTCATATTGGAATTTTTTCACGGTGTGTATTGAGTCTTTCAGGAATCTGGTCTTGCTTTAGCTTCCAACATTGAGTGATTCAATTTAAAAAACTTCTTACGGGGGTGCGGGTAGTGGGGCAATCGTCTGATTGCATGGGCCGATAGAATAAGCCGCCGGATGCTAGGAGCAAGATAGAGACGCTGAGCAGTGTAGCATAGTTGTCGAGTTTCAGCCACCGTAAGGAAGCCCCTACGGGTAATCGGCAGTGGTCGTAACGAACGGAGCACGGGTTTTTAACCCGTGTACGAAAACGGGTTAGAAAACCCGTTCTCCGTTTGCTTCGCGCCTCCTCCTCCTCCTCCTCCTCCTCGTTTTTTCGCGGCGCAGCCGCGCGGAGGGCTTGCCTACACCTTCGTCAAGAAGTGGTTCCAACGAACGGAGCGGGGACATTCCTGTCCCCGAC
>CAZUAY010000348.1:0-3566 GCA_964618405.1 uncultured Lentisphaerales bacterium | reverse complement strand
ACCCGTGCTCCGTTCGTTACGACCACTGCTTAGCGAAACTCGAAGTTATAGGCAAAATGTCTGTTAGCGGAGCGACATCGGAATCGGGGTCGACATCGGTATCGGGATCGAAAGGATGCGGAATGGGATTTGGACACGAGAAGCTGGATGTGTATCGCGCGGCAATCGAGTACGTGGGGTGGGGCTATAGTCTAAACAGTGCAGAAATTCTTCAAAAACTTGTTATGCCCCAAAATCGATATGTCTTCTTGATAATCGAGAAAACTTGACGCATAGCAAAGTTTGTCTGGGTAACAGCCCTTGCTATTTTTAACGTATATTACTCGTAATCGGTCAGTGACGGGGGTGCCCCGTTGACTGCCCGATTACAGTAGCGAGTAGTGAGTTGCGAGTTGCGAGTCCTATCAGGAAGAATGGTCTGGGTTTTCGGCGTGTTTCTCTCGTCGCCGCGAGCCTATCTTATGCGGAGATCTCTCTAATTCTAAACGCAAATCCCCGATGCCCATCTGGGGGGTGCTAGCGACTAGCCACTAGCGACTAGCGACTTAATCGGTCCGGCACAGCCCCCTGTGCCTGACCGATTACATATTACCCTGTTGGAATGATTCGCTTCCACCGCAAAATTCTGCTAAACTGAAGTTTGATTTATAAAGAATCGTACACGTATAAAAGGAGGAGTTATGCACAAGGATCCGATATGTGGCATGGATGTTGATGAATCAACCGAATACAAAACTGAAGCGGAAGGCAAGACGGTCTACTTTTGTTCAAAGCACTGTCTTCAGAAGTTTTTGAACGGAGAAACAGGTGAGGACAAGAAACCGGTTGCGCCCGGTTCACTTTACACGTGCCCGATGCATCCAGAGGTGGAGCAGGATCATCCCGGCGCTTGTCCGAAGTGTGGGATGGCTCTGGAGCCGATGGAGCCAACGGGCGAAGATGACGATACAGAACTGAACGATATGACGCGTCGGTTCTGGATCGGACTGGTGCTGACGCTGCCGGTTTTTATCATCGCGATGGGTGGTCATCTGCCTGGCGACCCGATTGGCAAATTGATTCCCGCCAGCGTGTCCAAATGGATTGAGTTTGTGCTGGCGACTCCGGTCGTGCTGTGGGCGGGGCTACCGTTCTTCAAGCGTGGCTGGAGGTCGGTGATCTCTTGGAATCTGAATATGTTCACGCTCATTGCTGTCGGTACAGGCACGGCTTACCTGTACAGTATTGTGGCGGTGTTTTTTCCGCATGTTTTCCCCGAATCGTTCCGTAGCCATGGTGAAGTAGCCCTTTACTTTGAAGCCGCGGCTGTCATCATTGTTTTGGTATTGCTCGGTCAGGTGCTGGAGTTGCGCGCCCGCAAGCGAACGAGCGGCGCGATCAAGGAGCTGATGGGGCTGGCACCGTCGCATGCGCGGGTGGTGCGTGACGGAAAGGAGATCGATATTTCGCTTGATGCGGTTCAGGAAGGCGACATTCTCCGTGTACGCCCCGGCGAAAAAGTGCCCGTGGACGGAACGATTACGGAAGGCAGCAGTACACTTGATGAATCAATGCTGACTGGCGAGCCGGTTCCCGTCGATAAACAAGCAGGCGACTCGGTGACAGGCGCAACGATTAACGGGACGGGTTCGTTCTTGATGGCGGCCACGAAGGTCGGGCGCGACACGGTGCTGGCGCAGATTGTGCGCATGGTTGGGGCCGCGCAACGCAGTCGTGCGCCCATTCAGCATCTGGCCGACCGCTTTGCCCGTATATTTGTCCCGGCAGTCATCGTCACCTCCCTGCTGACCTTTGCTGTTTGGGCATCGATCGGGCCAGAACCACGGCTGGCATTTGCGCTCGTGAATGCCGTTGCTGTTCTCATCATCGCTTGTCCTTGTGCGTTGGGGTTGGCAACCCCGATGTCGATTATGGTCGGCGTCGGGCGTGGTGCTCAAACTGGCGTCCTCATTAAAAACGCCGAATCTCTTGAGACGATGGAGAAGGTTGACACGATCATCGTCGATAAAACCGGCACGCTGACTGAGGGTAAGCCATCGTTGACGGAGATTATTCCAGCCGAGGGTTTTGACAAGGATGAACTTTTACGACTGGCAGCGAGTGCCGAACAAAACAGCGAACATCCGCTCGCTACCGCATTCGTCAACGCCGCTAAAGAAAAAGGACTTGCGCTGAGCAAAGCGTCGGACTTTAACTCGACGACCGGTGGCGGCATCTCCGCTACTGCAGAAGGCCGTGCGGTTCTGGTAGGCCAGCCGGACTTTTTGGAAAAATCAGGGGTAAAGGGGCTCGATGCGTTGCGTGATCCGGCCAATCAATTGCAAAGCAAAGGGCACACCGTGATCTTTGTTGCGATTGATGGACAGACCGCCGGCATTCTGGCCGTATCCGATCCGATCAAGTCCGGCACACCTGAAGCGATCAAAGCCTTACACAAGCTTGGATTGAAGATTCACATGCTGACTGGCGACAACGAACAGACGGCTCGCAGTGTGGCAGACGATCTCGGTATTGACGAAGTGCGCGCTCGGGTGTCACCGCAGGACAAGCATGATTATGTGAAAGCGCTGCGAGCGAAGCATCACGTTGTGGCCATGGCCGGGGACGGGATCAACGATGCGCCGGCGTTGGCGGCGGCGAATGTGGGGATTGCCATGGGAACGGGAACGGATGTTGCCATTGAGAGTGCAGGTGTGACGCTGGTGCAGGGTGATTTGCGCGGCATTGTGAAAGCGGTGCACCTCAGCCGTGCTGTGATGCGGAATATTCGTCAAAATCTCTTCTTCGCGTTCATTTACAACATCCTTGGTATTCCGATTGCTGCTGGCGTTTTGTATCCGTTTTTCGGAGTACTCCTCAGTCCGATGGTCGCTGCTGCCGCCATGAGCTTCAGTTCCGTTTCGGTTGTGACGAATGCGTTGCGGTTGCGGAACGTTAAGCTGTAGGTGGATGATGGATTCATCTTTAAAAAATCTTGCGAAATGTCGTGATTCCTGTTTATATGTTCTATGTGTTTTAAAAAACAGATTGGGTGAAGTACACCTGATGACCGTGGATGCCGTCGAACGCTAACCCACAGGATGAGTTGTTGCGAATCACCTGCGAACCGCGGAAACTCAGATTCATGAAATTTTCCTGCGCTTCACAGAGATGTCGTTTGAACTGATCATGGAAAACAAACGTTGATTTGGTGCAAAGACCAAACTTTGTGGATCGATACTTGAGCCATGATATTTTCATTCTTCTTGTGGTGGGCACTGCCCTTTTATATGGCGGGCTGGCCTTGATGCTGAACTTGTCCGAGGTGTTGGGTGCGTTTTTAGCCGGCATTATTTTGGCGGAAGTGCAGCGCACCCAGGCGCTGGAGTACTCTGTTCTGCAGGTGCGAGAACGGTACTCCGCCCTGAATATTGATTGCGTCATGTTACCGTAAACGTTTTTTTAGGTTAACATGGATGTACAGGATGATTTCTTGATGTTCCTGATTTCCTGATAAAAAAGCTTCACGAAAAGGCTTGCGCCCCCTTTGCGCACTTCGCGTTAAATTTCTTGTGTTTAAAGGCTTA
>CAZUAY010000347.1:0-3567 GCA_964618405.1 uncultured Lentisphaerales bacterium | reverse complement strand
GATATTTACACCCCTAATCTCTCCCCTCCGTGCCCTTCGTGCCCTCTGTGGTTAATCTCCTTCACCACCGAGAGCACCGAGAACACAGAGCTTTTCTTGAACTGCTGACACATTGAAGCCCTTCTGATGTTTACACCCCTAATATCTCCCCTCCGTGCCCTCTGTGGTTAGTCTTCTTCACCATAAGTATGAATCAATGGACAAAGCGCTTTATTCCATCCGTCAACTTTAAAGCATTGAAGTTCATCAGGAGCCCGGTCTTGATACCGGAAAGTTTGAGGTAAGTCAGAAGCTGAGCCTCATGGATGGGATCTATTTGCTTGATACTTTTCAATTCCAATATCAACTCGTTATGAACAAGGATATCGATTCTATATCCACAGTCCAAACTAACCCCCTTGTATTCAATAGGCAGGGATACTTCGCATACATGATCTATCCCATTTAGCTCTAATTCTCGGCTCAGACACCGCTGATAGCTGGATTCGAGTAGCCCAGGGCCAAGAACTCTGTGAACCTCAATGGCGCAGCCTATCACCCGATGCGTAAGCTCATCAAAAACTTTTTCTTCGTGATTATCCATCTGACCTCCTATTTATTCTTGATGTTTTCACTACTGAGGGAATCTTGATCGAATATTATAGCTCTTCGGATTCATTGTCACCAAAATTTTTCTGCCGTGACGATACGAATAGTTGTAGATCTCTTTTACCACCGAGGACACCGAGAACACAGAGCTTTTCTTGAACTGCTGTGAAATTGAAGCCCTTCTGATACATTGGAAATTTTCTCCGTGCTCTTCGTGCCCTCTGTGGTGATAGTTCTTTACCCATCCCAAACATCTCTTTGTGCTCTTCTGGTGGGTGTAGCTGTGGAAATCCTACACGCTACAGAGAATCTCCAGAAGTCCGGGCAGGGTTTACGGGAGTGTCGATAAAAAACACCAGTTTTGATCCAGAGATCAAGGGCACCATGCCAACCAGCAGCTTTGAGGTATTCTTTGCAATCAGGGGAATCTGCGGCAACTTGTATATAATGCAATGCTTGACGCGGGGGAAGTTTTTTCACAAGAAGCGCTTCTTGCAGGAGTCCATAACAGAGATCAAGTCCGGCAATGCCGTCCGGCTCTGCCCATTCCCAGTCGATCGAAACAAGGCCGTCTTGCCCAGCACGGAGATTCCAAGCGGCAAAATCGCCATGGACCACCGCTTTCCGAATCTTTAACTCCGCTAAACGCTCGCGTGCGCTCTGGCCGGGAGTCCATTCCTCCGTTGTCCAGAGCGAAGCAACGAGCTCGTTGTCAAGGGGAGCAATGGTTTCGGCCGACATCCACGACGCCAAAAGCTTGACTGCACGAGGATCGCAAACCGAGACAATATCGGCTTTTGCATAATGTTCCATCTCAAACCAACAAGATCCGCTATTGCGGCCACAGGAAAGCAGTGCGGCAACACAGGGCAAATTCTTTGCAGTCAAGGCATTGATGTTTTCAATCTCGCGGTTGAGCTTCGCTTCGCCAGACAAGTCACACCATTTAATCACACAAACCGGATTGCCTGCCTTAATTGCCACCACACGTGCGCATTCGTGATCTGGATTGCAAAGCAGAAATCCGACTCTGCCACGGTCAATGTCGTCTTGACAGAAGGGTAGCGTCTCTGACTGGGCAGAAGAGTCTAACCATGAAACACATCTGCCTGTGCCGGCACGGCAGACAGGTGTAACTTGATGAGAATGCTGTGTCTTTGTGGTCGCTGGCTTCTTGCCCGCTGCTTCTATTTCCTGACGCCGAGTATGCTCCGAAACCAGCTTGGGTAAAATTCGCTGGAGAAGTCCGAGCGAGTTGGCGATTTCAAGCACGTTTGCGGCAAGTTTAGCCTTTCGCCCTTGTGGAAGATACAGACCCAAAGTCAACGCCGCAGCTCGCCTTTCTGGCGGTAGCAACAGAAGCGGCTGACCGTTACGAACAAGAACCGAATATCCTGCTTTTGAAAAGTCAATTTTCGAAAACAGATGTCCATGGAACGATGCTGAAATGTTGATGGTTGAAATCATGATAATTAGGACTAAATGCTACCATAAAACGGAGAGAAAATGAATAGAAAAATTATGAATTATGAATTACGAATTACGAATTACGAATTACGAATTGAAAAAGCGACTCCCTCGCAACTCAACACTCACAACTCGCAACTCGCAACTTCTCCCCTGTGGCTGGCCTCGATGAGGCCGGAATCGTCCGCGAGCACCGATCGCGGCTACAGGCTCGCAACTCACGACTCGCTACTCGCTACTCACGACTTCTTGTTTCGACAAAGTTAGCGACAAAGTTTTTTTCAAACGAAACTACGCACTACACACTCATCACCCGGCTTGCCGAGACGGCGGCGCCCCACCTCGCTTCGCAACCACAGGTAAAACGGGGGCTGGGGTGTCCCCAGCGGAAACTACTCCCTACGCACTACTCCCCACTCCCTCTCTTCTGGGGGTCTTGGGTGTCCCCGGCGGACACTACTCACTGCGCACTACGCACTACTCACTCTCTTCAGGGGGTCTGGGGTGAACTACTCACTGCGCACTACGCACTCTCTCCAACCTTTAAACATTGATCTTCTTGAATGCCCCGCCGATATAGGCCGCTAACTCGAATCGAGACATTTCGACCACAGGTTTCACAGAGATTTTCCCTTTCTTCTTGGACGTCGTCGATGAACAAGAAGGCGATCTCTCTCCTCCTCAGGATACAAGGCGACCGCTTTCATTAAGAGCGCTGTAAGCTCCTCCCGAAATGCATACCTCGGGTTAAACTCGTAAACTCGAGTTTTACCAACGGACTTGCTGATGAGTACGCCTCCGAGCTCGAATTTTTCGAGTTGACGCTGTATTCCATATACACTGACGCTGAAAAATCGTGCTATTTCGCTGGCATACCCATTGTCTCTAGACAAAATGAAAGTAAGCACATCTTCTGCTGTTTTAGAACCAAGAAGTGGCTCAAGCATCGTTCGATCCTTTCTACCAACTTAGTTGGTTATGTAACCAAAACACTTGGTATATTATACTTTCTAATGACCAAATACAAGGATCGATACCGTTAAAAACGCGCAAAACAAGAGAGAAAGAGTTTTAGGCTCTAGCTGGAGAAAATTACTGAATTACGAATTACGAGAGAGGTGTTAGGTTTTAGACCTTAGGCTCTAGCTGGGAGAAAATTACGAATTATGAATTACGAATTACGAATTTAAATGTCATTCACAACTCACAACTCGCAACTCGCAACTCACGACTTCTTGTTTGCGACAAAGCTAACGACAAAGTTTTTTCACTACGCACTACGCACTCATCACCCGGCTTGCCGAGACGGCGGCGCCCCACCTCGCTTCGCAACCACAGGTAAAACGGGGTCGATTTCGTCGAGTTCGTCGATTGGGTCGAGGAGAAGCACAAAGGTGGGGGGACTTTCTTGTCCCCCATTCGTGACGGGGACAGGAATGTCCCCGCTCCTGTGAGCTTCGCAACTCACAACTCACAACTTCTTGGTTCGACAAAGTTAGCGACAAAGCTAAC
>CAZUAY010000346.1:0-3608 GCA_964618405.1 uncultured Lentisphaerales bacterium | reverse complement strand
ACCCCCTTCCCGGTGTACGGACTGATGGTGTTTCTGGGGGAGAAGGATTTGCAGGAGGAGGCGGAAGAAAGAAACGATGGGAACGGAAGGTAGAATATCGGGGAAATTTGTGAAAATATGGGAATGAAATACACAAAACTAAAAATTATTACGGAGTATTACAAGGTAAAAGCCATAAAAAAACCACTTTCCTGAAAAAGTGGTTTTTTCTTTTTCTTCCTCTGGTATATTTCCTTTTCTTCCCTTTCCCTGGCGGCGGGGCGGCAAAGGAAAGCTGACAGCCTGTCGATTTGAAGGTATCCGAAGTGCGGAATGTTGTTTTTCTTTCGCCCATTGTTCGCTAACTTTACAAAGCTGTGGTACACTGTGGTCTGCGGATTTTTCCGCAAATAGGAAGTTGGTGGGAAACATGTCGGAAATCTTGTTGCGGACAGAGAAGCTGTCTAAAAAGTACGGCAGCCGGTTTGCCTTGAAGGACGTGGACGCCCATATCCGCCAGGGGGACATTTACGGCCTGATTGGCCGCAACGGCGCGGGCAAGACCACGCTGATGAAAATTATCAACAACCAGATCCACCAGACCTCAGGCAGCGTCTTTTTTGCCGGGGATGGCCTGAAGAAAGCCAGAGGCAGGCACCTAATCGGCGCTTTGGTGGAGAGCCCCACCCTGTACCCGGACTGCAGCGCCAGGGAAAACCTGGAGTACAAGTGCGCGGCGCTGGGCATCAAGCACAGGAAAAGCGAGATACAATCTCTGCTGGAAACGGTGGAACTGGCCGACACGGGCAAGAAAAAGGCGCGGCAGTTCTCCCTGGGCATGAAGCAGCGCCTGGGCATCGCGCTGGCGCTGGTAGGCAACCCCGATGTGCTGATGCTGGATGAGCCCATCAACGGCATGGACCCCCAGGGCATCGCCGGCATCCGCGAGATGCTGGTGCGCCTGAACAAGGAAAAGGGCACCACCATATTAATTTCCAGCCATATTCTGGATGAGCTGGGCAAGTTCGCCACCACCTACGGCATCATCAAGGACGGTCTGCTGCTGACGGAGTTTACCAGGGCCCAACTGGAGGAGGAGAACCTGTCCTCCATCCTCATCCGCTCGCCCGAGATGGACAAGGTACTGGCTGCCCTGCGGGAGAAAATGCCCGTGCCGGACAGCGCCCTGCAGCCTGACGGCACCCTGACCCTTAAGGAGAACACCGCCCATCACCGGGACATCAGCCGCATGCTGTTTGACAGCGGCATCTACCTGGAAGAGTTCCATGTGCAGCATCAGACGCTGGAAGAGTACTTTATGAAACTGACAGGGGGTGCGGAAATTGCTTAATATTGTGCGGATGGACTTGCGCAGGCTGGTCAGGACCCGCAGCCTCTACGCGATTTTGCTGGTGCTGGCGGCGATGCTGCTGATTACCTCCTTCAGCACCTGGTACATGACGGAAAAAAGCATGACGGACCTGATGCTTTTCGCGCAGGAACAATTGGAGGAGGAAAACATTTCCGCCACCAGTGAAATGGGCCAGATAGGCCTGGCGGCCAGCCTGCTGGACGCCAGCGACTCGAGGGTGATGCAGCTGCAGGTGCGCCGGGCGATGAGCTTTGGCGTGCTGGCGTCCATGCCTTTTACGGGCTTTCTGGCCCATACCCTGCTGGCGGTGCTTACCGCGCTGTACGCCAGCAAGGATTACGCTACGGGGTACTTTAAAAACCTGCTGGCGCTGCCGGGTGTGAAAACCAAATGGTTCATCAGCAAGGTGCTGATGCTGGCGCTGTGCATCCTGATTGTGGTAATGGCGGTGCTGGGCCTGGCGGCCATCGGCACGCTGATTCTGGGCAACCCCATGGAGATTGACTGGCCGCAGATTACCGCCTTCATGGGCCAGCATATGCTGCTGAGCTTTGGCTTGAACATGCTGGTGCTGATGATTCTGGTGCTCAGCCAGAATAAGACCGCGGCGCTGACCATGGGTATTCTGCTGAGCGTGAATACCCAGAACCTGCTGTTCCTGCTGCTGGATACCACCGACTGGCTGCCCTTTAGGCTGCGGGACTGGGGCCTGATGAACCAGGCGATGAAGATTACCATGGGCGGCGCTATGCCCGAGAGACTGCCGGTGATTGCCGCGGCGGTGATTGGAATCAGCTTCCTCGTCAGCCTGCTGGCCATCAACCGTAGGGATTTGAAGATGTAAAAAAGCGCTGCCGCGCTTTGGGCAACGCATGCCCTACCGGACGCCGCCGCCGCGAAGCGGCTGCCGGGTGCAGGGAGGAACTCCCTGCCCGCCGGAGGCCCCGCGCCGCAGCGCCAAAAAGCCCAACGCAACTGCGGCAAAGCCGCCGGTTGCGCGGAAAAAGGGCAGCGGCGTAGAAACCGGCAACCCCTAAATATCATATGAAACAATACCCATGAATAAGGAAAAGCCCGTTGCCGGGCTTTTCCTTGTTCTATTGCTGCTCTACCCCTCAACCCCGCACCAAAATTACCCTTCCCCGCCTTCCGCCTTGGGCTGCCCGTGCGCTGGGGACTGGTACTGCACATGCATGCGGATGCTCTGGGGGAAATCCCCGAATTTTTCGCCAAAGAGGTTGATGCCGCCGTAGCTTTGCTCCTTGCTGTCGGTTTCGATGCGCAGGGAGATGTAGGGCTGGCTGGTGAGGCGCAGGTCCTGGACGCTGATTTTTTCGTTGACCGGCTCCTCGTCAATGTACGCCCCCTGGGCGCGGACGGACAGGGTTTTGAGCAGCCCGTACTGGGTGCTGCCCATGGGCCAGTAGTCGGGGGTCAGGTACCCGCGGCGGGAGCCAAAATCCCCCGGGCAAAGGAAGGCGCCCACGGGCATGGAATTGATGGAAAAACGGATTTTGGAGGGCCATTTCTCCTGGTACCCCGGCGCTTCGGAGCACAGTTCCATGCTGAAGCTGATGGCGGTGGGCTGCTGCTCGCGGTAGAGGGGGTTGGCGAAGCGGTATTCCAGGTACCCGGACTGGAACCAGATCAGCTGGGCTTCGTGCCGCTGGGGCAGGAAGAAGCTGCGCCGGTCGTCGTACTGGCCAATCATGCCTGTTTCGCTGGCCAGGCCGCAGGTGGGGGTAATCTGACAGTCAAAGAAATTGCCGATGGGCATTTCGGCGGTGTACACGCTGTCCTGGGTCAGCATGGACTGGTCCAGGATATTCAGGCTGAGCATCTGGGCGCTGCATAGCCCGATGCGCATGCTGCCCTTCACCCCCGGCTGGGATTCGGTGATGATCAGGCCTGCTTCCTCCAGCACCTTGTAATGAAAGGCCACCGAGGAGACGGGCAGGCTGAGCTTGGTGGCCACCTCCACCACCGACAGGCTGCGCCCCCGCAGGGCACTTAGCACCCGCAGGCGGTCTTTGGAGCTGAGGGCCTTGCCCAGCAGCATCAGCTGCTGGGTGTGGTTGGGGTTGCCCCGTCGATGGAGGAGGCCTCGTACCTGATTACCCGGGGCGGCCCGGGGCAGTCCACCAGCTCGCTGAGCCTGCAGATCTACCGCACCATCATGGAAAACAAGAACCTCAGCGTGGGCATGGCTATGGCCATCCTGATGGGGTTTGTGGTGATGCTCTTCTGCATGGCCCAA
>CAZUAY010000345.1:0-3647 GCA_964618405.1 uncultured Lentisphaerales bacterium | reverse complement strand
TTTCCTCTCCAACTGCATCGTAAAACTTAACCGTTGTCCTGTGACTCCAGGACAGCAGGGTTATGGCGGTGGACTGTATCAGCCCACTGCCGCGACGGCGTGTACCATCATCAGCAACAGGGCCGACACCGGCGACGGCGCGTATCAAGGAAATTACACCAACTGCACCTTCGCCTACCAAGGTTTGGGTGTGCACGGCCCGGCCACGGTCTACAACAGCCTGTTCTATGGCAATTCCACGGCAATCAACGTGTTGTGGGCCGGAGCAATGATCGAAAACTGCACGATCATCGGTAATGGTACCGGAATCTACGACTACTACGCCACCGGCGTTATCCAGATCCGGAATAGTGTCTCTTATTCCAATACGATCAATTGGGTTCAGAGGAGTGCTACGATGGTCTTCAGCAACACCTGCACAACCCCCGCCTACGCCGGCTGGGATGTGAGCAACATTACGGCCGATCCCCGCTTGATGGCGTATGGAAGCGGTTACGGGACAAACCACGTCATCGGCAACTACCGGTTGCGGGGCGATTCCCCCTGCATCAATGCCGGCAGCAATCAGAGTTGGATGGCCGGCCTTCGGGATCTGGACGGCAATCCGCGTCTTGACAAGATGTCCGGAATCGTCGATATGGGCGCCTACGAGTATGTCTACATGGGAACAACGATCTTGGTGCGGTGAACGACGAGGTAATCAGCGAAGCAGAAATGGTGCCGAGACAATCCTGTCTCGGTCTTTTCAGAGACCCCCGAGTGGAGTCTTGAATTATTGAATATACGTCGTGAACGCTTACTTGATCGAAGATGAGGCTCAATTATGAATCAACGCTTATACCCTATTTTAGCCCTCGTTCTGCTTGTCTCCAGCGTCGTCGCCGAACCACTCGTGTTGGCCCGCGACGGCACGACCGATTATGTGGTCGTGCTCCCCGCAGTACCGAACACGGTGGATGAGTATGCAGTCAATGTGCTCACCAACTTCCTGTTTCAGAAGACCGGTGCGTCCTTCGCTGTCATGCCGCCCGACAAGGTTACAGCATCCGATGGGCATATTTTTGTCGGATTGAGTGTTCCGGCACTTAAGGCTATCGGCGCGGATCCACTTGCTGAACTTCAGGATCAGGAGTATGAGGTGCGAAGCGTTGACGAGAACATCTTCTTGTACGGCAAGGGCATTCACGGAAACCTGTCCGCCGTTGTCGACTTTATGGAAAACACGCTGGGCTGGCGCTGGTATTCTGTATTCGAAAAACCGGTTGTTCCCTTTAGCCCCACCGTAGCACTGGAGCCGTTTAACAGGAAGGGCGGTTTCTCGTTCTCCTCCCGCGAGGTAGGCCTGCGCTGGAACTACGATTTCTACTATCTGAACGGCATGAACATGGGCTCTGAGAAGTGGAAGAAGGAAAACGGTTCTGGCTTTGTTCCGTATCTGCGAAATGACAAGTTTGTCCACGGTTCTTTTTATTACATTCCGCCGGTTCCTCCTTCCAGGCAATCCGAAATGCTTGAGGGACTGACGTGTACAAACTATTTCGAGGCTCATCCTGACTTTTTTTCCATGGATATCAGAGGGAAACGCGTCGCCCTTCAACTCTGCTTCGGGAACCCCGCGCTTCGCAAGGAGCTTACGGCAAACGTTCTGAAGCATCTTGCCTTGGCACCCGACAACCAGATTATCACCATCGATGCAGCCGATTCGCCTGGCATTTTTTGTTACTGCCCCGTCTGCAAGGCTCTGGAGGAGAAGTATCAGGGAAACAGTGGCCCGATCATGGATTATCTTATTGAGCTCTGTGCTGTTCTGAAGAAAGAGCACCCGGGGGTTTTCGTTAAAACACTCGCCTACCGTCGCAGTCAAACCCAGAAACCACCGGTGCTGCCAGAAGGAGAGAAGCTTCCCGATAATCTGATCATTTCGTTTGCGCCGATTGAGGACAACTATTTCGCCGACTGGACTCATCCCGATCCTCGAATACAGGAGACGTACCGTGATCTCACGGGCTGGGGCAAGATCACGACCCATCTGTGGGCTTGGCTCTACCCCAATCCATGGGGCACAGGCGAGGTTATGCCGGTGGGGAACCTGCAACGTAATATCAACAACATGCGCTTGATGCACAAGGCGGGCGTGACGGGAATTTTTACCGATCACTGCGGCTTTCTTGAGCGAGCCGGACTCAGTGAGATCCAAAGCTATCTCTTATACAAACTCATGCGGGATATTGACTGCGACACGGATGCGATCATCAAAGAATTTACCGACCATCAATATGGTGCGGCTGCACCGTTGGCTCGGCAGTACCTCGCTGCACTGGAAAAGGGGCGTCAGGGGATGATCGCTTTACCGCAAGGGGTCAGCTATCGATCCAACAACTATGACACACACACATTCCCGTATCTGACTGTGGAAAACATTCATCGGTGGCAGACGTGGTTTGATCAGATGGAGGCACAGGTCGCCGACCAAGCGGATCAGCTTGTCAATGTTCAGTTGCTACGCCGCGAGCTGGACTTTGCCACGCTGTGGAGGTGGTTTGATCTGAAGAAGGCCTACCCGGAAACCTTCACGGATCATGAAACCTACTCAGCGCGGATCACCGCAGCAAACGGGTCAACGGCGCCGGCGGGAATGAAACCCCACGCATTGGGCATCAGCGCGATGAACGATTTCCTTGCCGTAATTCAAGGCGGCGGCACGACAAAAGCACTGCCGGAACAGTTTGCAGAAATTGATCCAAACCTCGTTAAACAATTCATACCTCGCAACTATGCTCGAAGCGAGCCAAAGACTGTTCTGGATCCGAGTGCTGCATCTGGATATGCCGCAACAGTAGATAAGCCGGATTTGCCTTTCCAGGTTGGGTTCTATCAGTGGATAAGCCGTGACCCGGGTAAGGGTACCCATGGTGCCAGATTGCGGATTGAGAATGAGCAGATCACGCCGGGTGTCTACAAATTATATGAGCTTGGGAACGTCGTCATTACTCCCGATTCGTGGATTTGGTTTTCAGCTGAGAGCTGGGGGACTCGTCTTGAAGTGGGGACGCGCCTCTACGAGCCCGGCGAAGACAATAAGTGGGTGGCTTATGTATCGATGAAATTTGATGGGCCGTCCTATAGCGGAACAGCCGAAACGGATCAAGTTCTGGTAGACCGGATCATTCTGGTCAAACAGGGAGTTGTGGAATAGACAAGCCCTCCGCGCGGCTGCGCCGCGAAAAAACGATGGGGTAACTTTTTGCATCCCAAAAACTTTGTCGCGAACTTTGTCGCAAGCTTTGTTGAGTCTCTGCGAAGTCGCCTGCCTGTGAAGGAACGGCAGACTGGGTGAGGACGAGCGAAGCAAACGGAGCCGGGGTTTTCCAACCCCCGTCGTGTCGGGGACAGGAATGTCCCCGCTCCGTTCGTTGAAACCACTTCTTGACGAAGTTACAGGCAACGCCTGTTCTCCCAGTAGGGCAACCTATTTTTGTCCACCCATTTTTCTGTCCCTCTCGTAATCGGTCAGTCGCTGGGGTTGGGCAAACGGAGGAGCACCACCCACTCGACCGATTACAGTAGCGAGTTGCGAGTTGCGAGTCTCCATCAGCCCCAACTACGAGGTTGGGGACGTGTATCTGGGCGAAAGGGATGCCGTTACG
>CAZUAY010000344.1:0-3657 GCA_964618405.1 uncultured Lentisphaerales bacterium | reverse complement strand
GGTCGTAACGAACGGAGCACGGGTTTTCCAACCCGTTCGCGGTAGCGCTACCCTCACCCCGACCCTCTCCCAGTCGGGAGAGGGGGAAAAAGCTGGGCGGGCGAGAGAATCGAATGAATCAAAGGAATCGATTCGATCAAACGTTGTCAGCCTCCCTCAAACTCAATGCGATATTGGTACCCCTGCTCGCATAGAAACAACTGACGTTTCAGGGCGAAATCCTGTTCGCTTGTGTCGTGGCTGACAATCGTGTAGAAATGGGCTTGATTGACGCCCGGCTTGGGACGCAGAATGCGCCCCAGTCGCTGCGCCTCTTCTTGTCGCGATCCGTACATGCCGGAGATCTGGATGGCGACGGAGGCGTCGGGCAGATCCAGAGAAAAGTTTGCGATTTTAGACACGATCAGAACAGGAATGTGGCCGGACTTGAACTTCTCGAAGATCATGTCGCGTTGTTTCTGTCCGGCGGAACCGGTGAGGATCGGCGCATGAAGCGATTTTGCGATCTCCTTGAGTTGCTCGACGTACATGCCGATGACCAGGATCCGGTCACCCGCGTGGGTCTCGATCAGGCGACGAACCACCGCATATTTGTCCGGGTTCTCCGAGGCCATGCGAAATTTTTCACGGCGATCCGCCACTGCGTATGGCATGCGGAGATCCGCAGGCATGGGCACGCGAATCTCGGTGCAGCACGCCTGTGCGATCCACCCCTGCGATTCCAAATCCTTCCACGGAACATCGGCCTTCTTGGGGCCGATCAGTGCGAAGACGTCATCCTCCCGATTATCTTCGCGAACCAGTGTGGCTGTCAGTCCCAGGCGCCGACGCGCTTGCAGGCCGGCCGTAATCTGGAAGACGGGGGCCGGAAGCAAGTGGACTTCGTCGTAGACGATCAAGCCCCAGTTCCGTTTATCAAAGAGTTCGAGATGCGTGAAGGCCGCGTCAACGCTCTTCCGATGCGTCAGGATCTGATACGTCGAGACCGTTACGGGGCGAATGTCCTTCCGGGCTCCTGTGTACTCTCCCACCTGATCGACGTGCAGCGTTGTCTTGTCGAGCAACTCATCGATCCACTGCCGTACGGCCGTGGTATTGGTGGCCAGGATCAGCGTCGAAACTTGCAGTCTCGCCATGGCGGCCATGCCGACGATGGTCTTCCCCGCGCCGCAGGGAAGAACGATCACCCCCGACCCGCCGTGCGGTCCACCGGCGGCGTAGAATGCGTCGGCAGCATCACGCTGGTAGGCGCGCGTCGCAAAGGGCTCGCCGGCGAGGGTCTGCTCACGCAGCCTTAGCGGCAGCGACTCACCGTCGGTGTATCCGGCCAGATCCTCCGCTGGAAAACCAATCTTGACGAGAGCCTGCTTGATGCGACCGCGCACCGCCGGTTCAACACGAAACGACGCTCCCGTCCGCTCCCCTAGGAACGGGGCGATGTGTTTGTTGTGCGCGATCTCCTCGGCCAGCGCCTGGTCGTCCGTGCTGAGAACCAAGCCGTTCGCTTCACGGGTAAGACGCAAGCGACCGTAACGCGTGGCAAAGTCGCGGATCTCCACGATCACGTGCTCAGGCACAGGATATTTCGCGTAGTGGCACAGCACGTCGACGATCTCGTCCGCCGCGACACCGGCGGCACAGGCGTTCCAAATCGAGAGCGGCGTGATGCGATAGGTATGGATGTGCTCAGGCGACTTGGTCAGCTCGGCAAAGCGAACGAGACCGTTGCGCGCTTCCATGTAGCGGGGACTGGCTACCTCCACCAACACGGAAAGGTCGCCTTGGACGATCAGCGGATTGGTGGGATCGTTGGGTTTCATTGTGGCAGCACGTAGCCCAGCTTCTTCACAGCCGTGCGGAAGGCGCGCTCATTCTTCGTCACCACCGCGAGATGTCGGTCGCCCGCCAGCAGGCAGAACTTCCCGGCATCCGGATCGTGCGCGATAAGCGCCGCCGTCACAGCATCACCGACTTCGATGAGCCTACAGGGCTGCCCCCCCTTGAGGGCCGTGGTCTTCTTCGCCATTTCGTCGAGCAGCGTGTGTAGGGTTTCAGGGATGTCGCCGTCGGCGACGCTCTCAAGTCCTCTGCGGATGTCGTCCATCGATCCGCCCGTCTCAATGTAGGCCAGAATACGTTTGGGATCGATGCGCCAAATCCGCTCGTTCTTGGGCGAAGCGAACAGTTCCAGCCGTGCGGCGTCGACCGGCGAGCAAACCGCATCGTTTACCAGAATGAGTTCCATCGTGGGCAAGACTTTCACGAGGCCGGCAGATTTCTCCACGGGCATCTCGTAGGAGTTGGTACTCCCGAGGCAGTAAGCTCCTAGATTCGTCAGGCGCACATGGGACAGCCCGTCATAGCGACTGCAAAAGCCTAAGTCGTCAATACCCCAGCATTCCTTAAACTCCGGCCAGAGATGGTGCGGATACACATAGGCGATGTCGACCATGCCGAGCGTTGCCAGAGTCTCGACCAGGAAGGCACGCAGGTATTGACGTTCCAGGTCTCCTCCTCGGCCACTGTTCGCGTATCCGAGACTGCCATACTGTTTTTCGCAGAAGTAGAGATCCCAAGGATTGCGGGAAACCTCGAACGTGTTGCCCGATGCCCAACTGTGGCGAAACGCATCTTCGAAGGCAATCCACCTACCCGTGGGCCACTCCCTCATGCTCGCGGCGATGCTCTGACGACGCGACGAGGGGCGAGTCAGCGAACGCTTGCCGTTGCCCGTTTGCCCGCGGATGTGGTTGATGCGGTTAAACTCGTCGAACGTGTCGTCACCCAGCAACCGCTTCACGCCCTCTTTCAGCGCCTCGACAGTGCCGACAGCCAGCATCGCCTGTCCCTTGCGCGTCAAGCTCAGCTTGCTACCCGTGGCCTTGCACCAGCCGCACTGCTGCACCACGACGCCCCACGCGTAGGCGCGCACCGGCCCAGCTTCCGGGTCTTTGAACCATTGGTTACGTTGTTCCTCCTGTGTCTCCAAATCCAAGTCTGGCAGCATCAACGCCTCGCCGATGCGACCGACACAGGCGTCGGTTGGCGTGGTGCGTTTAGCCGTAACAGCCAATTTGCCGACCTGCGCCAGTCCAAGAATGCGACGCAGTTCGTGAAACACGATACGTTCGCCGCTGTATCGTTGGATGGGTCGGGTCGCGTGCGTGGCTGGCACCTCATCGCCCTCTGCCTTCACTTCGACGACCTTCGGCTCGGGCAGCAAGTGCCGCAACCCCTCCGCGACCGCGTCCGTAACGCTAAGCGTGCCGAGGGCGTCGGGCCGCACGAGCAAATCAAAGGGAGAGGGCGTTTCACGGTAGCTGTAATAGTTTTTCGGCGTAGGACAAGAGACACCGTACTTGCCCCAAAACATTCCAGGCTCGAGGATTCCGCCGCCATACGCCGCTTCGGCAAGCGCCTGCCGCTCTACCTCGGAGCAAAGCTTCACGGCTTCCGGTAGGTGGATGTCAATATACGTTGCCAGCCATTGGATTACCTCGGCTTTGCGTGCCAGCCCCTTTTGAATGCCCAGCTGCTTGGCGGCCTTCATCAGGTCCTCGCCTCTCATCTGCCCCAGGCCATGTAATAGTGTTGTATCCATGCCGTTGATTATAGCGGATATGCCAGTTACAGTGCAAGCTCCCAACTTTATTCAGT
>CAZUAY010000343.1:0-3689 GCA_964618405.1 uncultured Lentisphaerales bacterium | reverse complement strand
GCTAGTGGCTAGTCGCTAGAAAGAGCCGACAGGATTCCACCCAGATGGGCATCGGGGATTTGCGTTTAGAATTCGAGAGATCTCCGCATAAGATAGGCTCGCGGCGACGAGAGAAACACGCCGAAAACTCAGACCGTTCTTCCTGATGCCTGTTCTCCGAGTAGGGCAACATTTTTCTTTCCACCCATTTTCTCCAAGTCTCAAACTCTCTGTGTTTTAAACCCAAACCCCATTACCCACATACCTGCCCCCGGTAACTGACCGATTACGGGGAGGATGGATTTTCAAGTTGACTTCTTTTACCTCTCCCTTACATAATAGTCAGTGGTCGTTGCATTCGGCACACAAGCCTCCGGAATGTTAATGACCGCATTCCGTGAAAGAGGAGAAAACGATATGAAAAATGTATTTCAAGATATTCCGTATGCGGACGAGCAAATGGGGCGCCGCCAGCTCGTCAATGAGAAGCATTTGCTGGTGATGCAGATTGCCCTAAAGCCTGGGCAAAAGGTGCCCGAACACGGTGCTAACTCCAATGTGCATTTGTTGGTGATTGAGGGACAGGTCATCGTGACGCTGAATGGTCAGGAAAGTGTTGCTCCTAAGGGGAGTCTGCTCCCGGTCATTCACCAGACGCTCATGAGTATTCGCAACGAAGGCAAGGAGAACGCATCCTTCTTAGTTTTTAAGGCTCCCAATCCAAGCGAAATGGTTTCCTAATGGCTACAAAAGAAAAATTGATTATCGTCGGCAACGGAATGGCCGGTGGTAAACTCATTGAAGAGATTTTGGGGCAAGCTCCAGATCGATACGCGATCACCGTGATTGGTGATGAGCCGTACGGGAATTACAATCGTATCAAGCTGGTCGTCAAGCTTAAAGAGAAGGATTTGCCGGACTTCTTCATCAACACACCAGAATGGTATGCGGATAACGGCGTGACGGCTCTGCTCGGCCATAAGGTCACGAGTGTCGATCGGGAAAAGAAGCGCGTTGTGCTCGATAGCGGAGAGTTGGTTTCCTACGATAAACTTGTTTTAGCCACGGGTTCTCATCCGTTCATTCCGCCGATGGTCGGTCTGGAACTGCCCGGCATCTTCGCTTTACGCAAACTGGAAGATGTCGATCACATCCGTGCTTTCTTGAAAGACAAGAGTCAGATGATGGTGCTGGGCGGAGGCCTGCTCGGGCTCGAACTGGCGCTCATGCTACGCTTACTCGGTAAGCATGTGACCGTTTCGCATCTGATGCCGACGCTGATGGAACTACAACTTCCCGAAGAGGCGGGTGTCTATCTCAAGCGCCACTTGGAAGAACTGGGCGTCAAGTTTGTGATGGGAACCTACGTCACCGAACTCCTCGGCTCCACCGCGGGCGTCGCGGAGGCTCGGTTTAAGAACGGTTCATCCATCAAAACCGACGCTGTCTTTTTCAATTGCGGCATCCGCCCCAACAAGGATTTGGCTGAACAAACTGGGTTGGTCTTTAACAAGGGCATTGCTGTGAATGACCGATTGCAAACGAGTGACCCGTACATTTATGCGTGCGGTGAGTGCATCGAATTCAAGGGACAAACCTGGGGGCTGGTCGCGCCCGTCTATGAGCAGGCGAGAGTCCTCGCGGCCGTGCTTTGTGGCCAGGGCGTCTCCTACGTTCCATCCGCTCCGGCACCCGCTCGTTTGAAGTCCGACATCCCCGTCATCAGCATGGGCCGCTTTAAGCCGGAGCCTGGCGACGAAGTGACCCATTATGTTGACCCGTACAGCGCCGTTTATAAACAGCTCATTATTCAAGACGAACGGATTAAAGGCGCAGTACTCATCGGCGAAGATCTCAATGCCGATACGATTGAACTACATTACACGGCAAAAATCCCAGTGCCCGCTCGTCGCGCCGATCTCCTTTTCCCAGGCGCTCGTGCCGGTGAGTCTTTCATGGACGGCGGGACCATTCCCGATGATGCGCAAGTCTGCGACTGCAATGGGATCTCGGCTGGGAAAATCCGTAAAGCGATTGCGGGTGGCAGTGACACGCTTTTCAAGGTGATGTTGAACACCCGTGCCGGTACGGGCTGCGGAAATTGCAAAGGCAAAATTAAAGCCCTCCTCATTTCCGAAGTGGGCGAACTGCGCGTTGATCCGGCCGAGAAATATTATGCCGCCGGGATTCCGATGGATCGCGAAGAGTTGACCGCCTTTATCCGCGCCAATAATCTGCGCTCGGTTTCGCAGGTACTGCATTCAGTGCCCAATGCGGTAGATGATTCTAAAACTCAGATGGCAATCGACTATCTGCTCGACTACATTTGGCGCTCGGACTATGACGTTGAGGAAGATGCGCGCTGTGCGAACGACCGTTACTCGGGCAACATCCAAAAAGATGGTCGCTTCAGCGTGATCCCCAATATGGCGGGCGGCCAGGTCACCAGCAGAGAATTGCGGGCGATTGCCGATGTCTCCGATAAATACAACGCGATGATCAAAGTCACGGGTGCCGATCGCATCGGACTCTTCTCCATTGACAAGAAAGACCTTCGCGGCGTCTGGGACGAATTGCAGATGGGTTCGGGCCACGCTTTCACCAAAAGCTTCCGCGCCTGCAAGTCCTGCATGGGTAGCACACACTGCCGCTTCGGTCTGATGGACTCGCTCGAGCTCGGCCGCGTTCTGGGTGAACGCTATCGCGGTATTCGCTCGCCAGCCAAGGTAAAAATGGGCGTCTCCGGTTGTCCGCGCAACTGCTCGGAATCCACCATCAAAGACTTCGGTGTCGTCGCGGTTGAAGGCGGATGGGACATCTATATCGGTGGGAACGGTGGCTCACAGGTTTACGTCGCGAAGAAAATTGCGCAGGTTAAAACCGATGAAGAAGTCGTCCGTCTCGCCGATCGATTCTACGAGTATTATAGCCGCCACGCGCGATATGGGGAGCGTTCTGCGCACTTCATCGAACGAGTCGGCTTGAAGACCGTAGCCGATGCGCTACTGCATGCGCCCGAAGAGGATCTACTTGAGTTAGAAGCCTCCTTTAAACTGACGCTCGATCACTACAAAGACCCGTGGGATTTTGATGTTTTGATGACAGGAGATGCTATGAACAAAGGAATGAAACCAGAAACCGATGACGGGTTTGTGCAGGTAGCACGTGTTGAAGATATCCCCATCGGTACCTCGCAGGAATTTGTCGTCGGCAATGAGCGCGTCGCCGTTTTCCACACGCGTGACGATGAGTGGATCGCGGTTGACGGAATCTGCCCACATCAGCAAGGACCGCTGATCGATAGCATCTACGGAAACGGGCGTCTAACCTGCCCGATTCATAGCTATGCCTTCGACGTCAAAACGGGCGCTTGTGATAATCCTGACGTCGACGTGTTGAGGATTTTCTCCATCCAAGTTAGCGATGGCGCTGTGCGGGTGAGAGCGAAGCAGACGAATCAATAAACTTCCAGTCAAGTCCTCCGCGCGACCGCGCCACGAAAAAACGAAGAGGTAACTTTTCGCATCCCAAAAACTTTGTCGTGAACTTTGTCGCAAACTTCGTCGAGCCTCCGCGAAGTCGCCTCTGCCCGTTACGCGGCGAGGACACCGCGTCTACAGGAGGAGCCTGCCTGTGCAGGAACGGCAGACAGGCAAAGCAAACGGAGAACGGGTTTTCCAACCCGTTTTCGTACACGGGTTGGAAAACCC
>CAZUAY010000342.1:0-3689 GCA_964618405.1 uncultured Lentisphaerales bacterium | reverse complement strand
TGAAATGAAATACGCTGTTCAATGAAACCTCTTTTAAATATAGACGACATTTCACTCGATAAACCTTCGCTGATCGAAGCGTCGGCAGGGACAGGCAAGACCTACACGCTGGCGGAACTGTTTATCCGAGCACTGAGAGAAGTGCCGGAGGCGACGGTGGAGTCGATCTTGGTCGTTACCTTTACCAACGCTGCGGCGGCTGAGTTGCGGGGTCGTCTTCATGCACGGCTTCTGGAGGAGCGGGCGAAAGTACCGAAAACTTCCGGCGAAGAATTCAAGCGATGGAACGATGCGCTGTTGATGTTTGACAAGGCGGGTATCACCACGATTCATGGCTTTTGTGAACGGATGCTTGCGGAGTTTGCCTTCGAGGGCGCGCTTCCGTTTAACACCGTGCTGGATGATAGTAGCGGCAAGGTGGTGGGCGAACTGGTTTTCGACTATTGGCGGCAGAAAATATACTCGGGAGAAATTGATCCCGAGGTGATTCGAGAATGCGGTATGTTCACGCCGGGTGAGATCTCGGCGTTGACGGCGATGTCCCTTGCAAAGCCCCTCGCGCGAGTGGAGCCAGAGCACGCTCAGATTGAGCAGCGAAGCGTGGAGGCTATTGAGGCATTGCGGCTTACGTTTCCTGCTGATACTGCTAAGCTGGGGATCAGAGCAAACGCTAAAAAACAACTTGCCGATTTTGACGCGTTGCGCGCGTTGTTTGACGATCCAAACTGGGCTCAGATGCCAAACGAGCTAAAAATTTCACGGGTGCTTCAGTCCTCTCGGAACCTCGCGGGCGCGGCGAGTAAAGGACTTGCGGACGTTCAAGTGTTTCTTGGTGAGATCGATGCCGGATTTATTCCGTTGAGAATCCGGATGATGGTTGAGGCGCGGAATGCGCTGGCGAAGCCGGATGCAGAAGGGCTCACCAAAGTTGGGCGGGAAATTCGTCGAAACGGTGTTAGGACTTTCGATGATATTCTCAACGATTTGCGCCTGATGCTTGAGAGCAGCCCGAGTGCCGTCGAGGCGATGCGCAAGAAATTTAAGATCGCCATGATAGACGAATTTCAGGACACCGATCCTGTGCAATGGCGAGTTTTCCACAAGGTGTTTATGGAAGGCCCAGAGCCTCATCGCATGATCGTGGTGGGCGATCCCAAGCAAGCGATCTACAGTTTCCGTGGTGGCGACATTGACACCTACTGCAGCGTGCGCGACGAAATCGCTCGTGTCGGTGGCAGTGTGTGGACCCTGACAACGAACTACCGATCTGAGCCCTCGGCTGTTGATGCCGTGAACCGCGTGTTTTTGTCGAATGACGAGGCGAAGCCGAACGCGACGTTTGGGAAGCGCGAGGGGAGTTCGGGGATCGGTTATATCGCGATCGATGCGAAGACCGCCAAGGCGGATACAAAAAACATTTCGCTGCTACAACGAGCAGACGCTGAGCCGCTCAGTGACCCATCGGTCAGCACGGCGTCAGGCGTTGTGATTAAGAAGCTCGGTTCCGGTGCGTCAAACGAAATCGCGGCGGACGTGATCGCTGAAATTCGGACGTTGCTGAATTCGAATGTCTGGAAGATTTTCCGCTACGAGAAGGATTCCAGCGGTGTTTGGAGTCGGGGCGAGGGACGTGCGGTGAGGCCGGGCGATCTCTGCATCCTTTCGAACAGCAATAACACGGCGCGGCTCTTTCACGATAAGCTGTGTCTCAATTCGATTCCCTGTACTATTCGAACCGAGAAGAGTGTCTTTTCGGAAGAAGAAGCGGGATGGATAAACTCACTTTTGACGGTGGCCATGAGTTCCGCGCGCAAGGGGTTTGGGAGCTTGCTCGCAACACCGATGTTTGGTCTTGAACCGAGGGAGATTGTGAAACAAGTGGAAGGGAGAGCCGAAGGACTCATGGATTACGCAGCCAGCATTCGTGCTGAGCGCGGGAAGCTCGATGCGCATGGTATCCAAAGTTACTTTGCCTCCGTTGCGGAGCAGTGTGGCATTAAGCACCGTCTTCTAGGAGGATCACTCGGTGAGCGACACTGGACGAATCTGTCGCAGATTATCGAAGTGCTCGGCAACGTTGCCAAGACGAATCATCTCACACCAGAGGCACTGCAGGACTGGCTTGAAGAGGCGATCGCGGATTCGGGAGAGAAAGCGGCTGAGTACGAATTTCGTCTCGACAGCGATGCTGAATCCGTGACATCGATGACCATCCACAAGAGCAAGGGGTTGGAGTTTCCTGTTGTGTTTATCCCTGAGTTTGACAAAGGGAATCCTCGCCCTGGCGAGGTTGGAACGTTTCATCGTGCGGGCGAAACCATCATCTCCTGCAAGCTCGATGCGGAAGATGCGGCGAGTAAAACGGCGGAGAGTCTTGAAGAGTCTATTCGCAAGCTCTATGTTGCCGTGACGCGTGCCGTACACCGAACGTATCTCTACATCGACGATAAAGACTATACGCAAGGTCGAGACGCAAACGGTGTGATGGGGCATTTGCTGTCGACTGGACAAGTATTCCAGATTCCAGACGAAGCGCTGAACGAGGGAACGGTGACGGTTCAAAAGAAAGAGGATGGCGGAGCACCAAATTACGAATTACGAATTACGAATTACGAATTAGTTCCTAACGCGGTGCATACGGACACACCCGCTCCTACACTTGTGCAACCGTGCGAAGTTAATCCGATTGCAAAGCCTTGGATCGTCACGAGCTTCTCTGGAATTAAGGAAGGATTGAAGGGCAAAGAAATTGAAGGTGTCGCGCATGAAGGAGCGAATGAAGCTGGGGACGATGAGAGTGTCCAAGCTGAGAAGGATCCGAAGGACCCCACCCTAAGTTCGCTACCTGCACGTTACACGCTAGGCGGCGGCACGGTTTTCGGTAACGCCATCCACAGCGTGTTTGAGGCGTGTTCCTTCGACGCTGAAATCGACATCATTCGCGAGCACATTGACAAGGAACTCAACGCGTGGCACTTGCCCGACCTTGCCACGGACGCTGAAGCCAAAGGCGAATTAACGCGGATGGTCTACGACACGCTTCATGCACCGATACTGGATGCGGCGGGTCATGCGTTTACGCTCGCCGATATTCCCGCGAAACGGCGTCTCAGTGAACTTGCCTTCTACTTTCCACTTCCCGATGGCAAAAGCACGGAAGCGCTACTGGCTATCTTCAGAAGTTGGGGCGGGATTTACGCCATGTCGCTGACCGGTCTCGGCAAGGCCGACCGAATCTTGCGCGGCATGCTCAAGGGATACATCGATCTGATTTTCGAGCATGACGGGAAATATTATATTGCCGACTGGAAGACAAACAGGATGGATGGCGATCTCGAGTCCTTTGAAATTGATCCTGCTAAGCCGCTGGAGAGTCGCATCGCGAAAGAGATCGCGCATTCGCAGTATGCCATTCAGTGGGCGCTGTATGCGGTTGCGCTCCATCGCCATTTGCAGAACACACTCCCCGGTTATGACTATGCCACGCACTTCGGTGGCGTGCGGTATTGCTTTGTGCGCGGCATGTCGCCCGAGCGGCCTGGTGCCGGTGTCTGGGTGCAGACGCTGCCACCGCCGGAGGCGATGGCAGAGCTCGATGGATTCTTTGGCGCGACGCGTGAACGCATTGCCTTTGCTACCTAGAGTAAGAATTTTACCCACAGATTTCGAGTATGTGGTAGGGCGGTCAG
>CAZUAY010000341.1:0-3715 GCA_964618405.1 uncultured Lentisphaerales bacterium | reverse complement strand
GTAACCGAGTAAATGTGGGGTTGAAGTGTGCGACGAAGTGTAGGTGAAAAGTGTGAGCGCTCTTAAGCGGATACACTAGCGACTAGTGACTAGCGACTAGCGACTGTAATCGGGCAGTCAACGGGGGGCACCCCCCGTCACTGACCGATTACCATGGATGTCCATCAGGGGCCAAAATTCGTAATTCGTAATTCGTAATTCATAATTCTCCCCCACTGCATCCGGTAAATCTTGTAATCTTGTCTACAAAATCTGCACAGAGCCAGAGAAGACATTTTCTATTTGTAAAGCAAGTGCCGCATGTCCGGAATGTGTACCCGAATTCCACTTCTGCATACTATCGAAAACTTCGCCTTGCGTGTGGTACTTCACTGTTCCCTTAATCTGATAAGTCTTGCCCGCTTTGTCGATGAATAGGATAGCCCCAACACCGCCATCACGCACATTCAGTCGTGTTTTGTTGAAATGGTTATCAGCAATGACCAAATGCTCGTCTCCATAAAATCCAACACAGGTCACATAGATGATATTGGGAACCCCTGTCTTGTCAACGGTTGCCAAAACAACAGGACCTTCACGATTCTCTAATGCGACTTTCACGTTTTCAGGTAATTGACTCATCTTCATCTCCTTTTTTTGTTGTTATTATTAAATTTCTATCCCCAACGCACGGATTCTTCGGAAGAGCGTGGCACGGTGGATACCGAGTTCTTTGGCGGCAGCAACCCTATTCCCATCATGTTTCTTCAGCGCCGTGCGTATGGCCTGTGCATCCACGACCGCGCGCGCTTCGCGCAGGTCTGCGCCTCTCGGCATACGGCTCGAAACCGCAACACCTGTCAGCTCGGGTGGTAAATGTTCGATGCCTATTTTACTGCCCGTACACAGAATGAACGCATGCTCAACGGCATTCTCTAGCTCACGGATATTCCCCGGCCAATCATGCGCCATAAGAAGTGACAGCGCTTCAGGAGTGACGCGTTGAATTTTACGGCTTTGTTGTCGGTTGAAGCGCGCAATAAATTGCTCCACAAGAAGCGGGATATCCTCTTTGCGTCGACGCAGAGGCGGAAGCTCCACGCGCACCACGTTAACGCGATAGTAAAGATCCTCTCGGAACGTACCTTCTTTGCACAGCTCCATCAAATCACGATTCGTCGCCACCACAATCCGAACATCAGCTTTCTCAGTGCGTGTTGAGCCCAGTGGTTCGTATTCCCGTTCTTGGAGCACACGCAACAGCCGCACTTGCAACGCAGGGCTGATTTCTCCAATCTCGTCGAGAAAGAGCGTTCCACCCTTAGCGAGCGCGAAACGTCCGAGCTTGTCCTTCTTGGCATCCGTAAAGGCTCCAGCCTTATAGCCGAACAATTCGGATTCCAACAAGGCATCGGGAAGCGCACCGCAGTTGACAGCAACAAAAGGTCCCTTTTGACGCGGACTCAACTCATGAAGGGTCCGTGCAATAAGCTCCTTCCCGGTACCCGTATCGCCCTGCACCAAAACGGTGCTCGGACTGGCTGCAATGGCGGGCAGCACCTCGAAAAGTCTTTGCATCACAGGGCTTCGACTGGTCAGCCCGCCAACATGGAACCGCCCTTCTAGTTCTTCTCGCAACGCTTCCAACTCAGACAAATCGCGGAACACCTCAGCACCGCCGATAACACGTCCTGTGGAATCTTTAAGCACAGCCGTCGAAATCCCCACGGGAATTCGCTCGCCATCGGCATTGATAATGTAAGCCGATTTTCCAACCGTGGGCTTGCCGGTCTTTAGCGTCTTCTGCAAGGCGCAATCTGCACCGCAGAGACTGGAGCGAAACACTTCAGCGCAGCGACGCCCCATCGCCTCTTCTCGCGGCACGCCAGTAATGATTTCGGCTGCACGATTGAAGGAAGTGATACGCCATTCCGAATCAACCGTGAAAACGCCGTCCGAAATGCTTTCGAGAATCGCATCCGTCGTGGCGTGTTCTTCTGATGTTTTATTGATTTTTTTCCGTTTCATTTTGGTTTTATAAGATCGTCAGCGAGGAGCCGTTCGTAACTGAGATCAATCGCCAATGCCCCGAGCGGGGCTGTTATTAAAATAGAGATGACAGCAACAGTCAGCACGAGCGGACCGCATGGCAACCCCATCCCGAGGGGAATGGCGCCAATCGCGGCCTGAACTGTTGCCTTCGGCACATAAGCCATCATACAAAACAACCGCTCGCCTCGGTTCAGGGAAGAACCCACGAGACACAGCCAGACGCCAAGCATCCTGAAGACCAGTGCGCCGACGACCAGTATTACGATGGCTAGACCAGCACCCAACGCATAGCGGATGTCGACCGTAGCCCCAACGAGAACAAAGAGAAGAATTTCTGCCGCAACCCAGAGTTTAGAAAATTTGCCCGACAGTCTTTTCGCAAGCACCTCGTACTGTTTCAAGATCACAAGCCCGACACAAACAATCGCAACAAGACCCGAAAACGGCATAACCTCTAGTTTCTCAAAAGAAATCAGAAAGAATGAAAGACTCAAAAAAATCATGACCTTGGCCGTGTCGCGTATGTGGAAGCGTTTGAACCCTGCCACAAGCGCTAGACCAACACCAGCACCAACCAGTCCGCCGGCAATAACCGAAACGGGTATTTGTAGAAGCCGGGCCATGCCGCCCCCCTCCCCTGTCGCCATCCCGATAAACGCGCTGAAAAGCACAATGACGTAGATATCATCAGCAGAAGCTCCAGCCATGATCAACTGCGGAATACGCTTCCGTTTCCCGTAACCCCGCTCCATGAGCGCTAGCATCCGCGGAACGATGACTGCAGGCGAAACCGCCGCGACCACAGCCCCAATGATTGCCGCATCAAGAAGCGAAATATCGAGAAGCGGCGGTGCCAGCAACACGACCCCGATAATTTCGCACGTTGCTGGAAGCCAACACATCAAAAACGCAGGTCGTCCTACCTTCTTTAAGTCAGCAAGATCCAGCGTCAGTCCAACACGTGACAGGATAATGACGAGCGCGAGTTGTCGCAGATCAGGTGAGATGAGGAGAATCGACTTATCCAGAATATCAAATGCGAAGGGACCAGCGGCGATGCCTACCATGAGCATACCGAGTAAACTCGGCAACTTGATTTTACCGAACAGATACGCAGAGAACATTCCAGCGAGGAAGATAATGGCTAAACTAGTGAGCATGCTAACTTCTCCTCAGTTGCTTTAACCTAAAACGTGTTTAGCTGTTTATAAAGAGCCCAGATAGCCTGCAAAGATGACTTCATCAGCACAACCGCACCCCAGGTAACAAGGGCGATCACAAGCGTCCAAACGACTTTCGATGCCGCGGTCATCCGAGGATGCCACCAGATCAACGGGAGCATCAGAGGCCCGACGCAAAGTGCGCACAAGACGACAAAGGATGTTTTAAAATAGTAGGGAAGCGTCGGAACAACCGGTACCGGCGGTGGCAAGGTGGCGACTCTGCCATCAAGAAATTCGCCACAGTGCTTACACTTGATGGCCTTATCTTGAATCTCTTCTGCACAAAACGGACACTTTTTCATGTTATCCTTCATTGTTAATCGATGACGACAGAATGCCTCACATCGAAACACGAGTATGGTATCACATCCGACTCTCTAGCAAAAGCTTTTGCACTTCACATTTCGGTAATCGGTCAGTGACGGAGGGTGCCCCCGTCACTGACCGATTACAGTCGCTAG
>CAZUAY010000340.1:0-3733 GCA_964618405.1 uncultured Lentisphaerales bacterium | reverse complement strand
GAAAATAAAGCTTAACTCAGTATTCTGACCCGCACGTTACAGGTTCTCTTCCATTTAAATCAGCAAAATGATAGAATGACGCGACACACGAGCACTAAAACAATGAAAATTGCTGTTATTACAAACGAAACCATCGCGGGTACACCGGCGGCTGTACGCAAGCTGCACACCGAGGCTAAACGTCTTGGAATCGAGATCCTTGATTGCACGTCCACTCAAAAACCTGATTTCTTTTTGGTACTCGGTGGCGATGGTTCGGTTCTCCGCGCCCTGCATACCGTATCCAACAGCGGTATTGCTTTAGTCAACATCAACATCGGATCACTCGGCTATCTAACGTGCGCAGGACTGGACGAACTCGACGTGGTTCTCGAATCACTGATGAAGGGTGCTTTTACGACAATCAAACGCTCTATGCTAGAAGCGAAGTGTATCGATCCCGACGGTAAGCCACTGTGTCCACCCTGCCACGCGCTAAATGATATGGTGGTCCTGCACGGGGATTCGGGACGAATTATCGGCATCGATCTTGTCGTCGATGGAACCGACGTCACGCAATTTCTCTGCGACGGATTGATAGTCGCAACTCCCACGGGAAGCACAGCCTACTCCCTCTCCGCTGGCGGCCCAATTGTTCTACCTGATGCACACGCACTAACGGTCAACACCATTTGTCCGCATACGCTGACCTCACGTCCACTCGTGCTACCCGATACAGCCGAGATCATCTTACGGATCTCCCGCTGCTGGTCACCACTCAGCTTAAGTTTCGACGGACAGATTGCGACCACGCTCAACATTGGAGACTGTGTTGTGATCCGCAAGGCAAAACGTAAAGCAGTGCTGGTGATGTTACCGGGATACAACCCGTTCACTACACTCAGCCTGAAGCTGGGCTGGAGCGGAACACTCCTCAAGTAGCGCAACATGGACAAGATCTTTTCTCTTCTCAAGCCGTATTGGGTTTGGCTCCTCCTCGCCCCGTTGGCCATGGCGCTTGAAGTTTCGATGGACTTGATGCAACCCGCCCTCATGAGTCGGATCATCGACACAGGCATCGCGACAGGAAGCCAGAAAGCCATCTCCGAGTACGGCGGGAAGATGTTACTCTGCGCATTTTTCGGTCTTATCGGTGGCTTTGGATGCACGTTCTTCTCGAGCCGAGCCGCCCAATCGTTTGGAAATGATCTTCGGCGACTTCTCTTCCACCACATTCAAAAATTTTCGTTTTCCGAAACCGACAAGTTTACGACTGGGTCGCTGGTAACAAGGTTGACAAATGATGTGCAGGCGATGCAATACGTCGTCACCATGTTCACACACATGGTCATCCGATCCCCTTTGCTCTTAGCAGGTAGCGTGGTGCTCATCGTCACCACGAATTCAAGGATTGCCATTCCTCTGCTTCTGGCAGCACCCGTGCTGTCAGCTATCGTTGTCTGGAAGGTACGCTGTGTACGCCCCCAGTTCGAACAGATGCAAAAGCGCGTGGATGACGTCAATTCCGTCATGCAAGAAAACCTAACGGGCATCCGTGTGGTTAAAGCTTTCGCGAACGAGGACGATGAGCGCACACGTTTCGATGAAGCAAATCTACGCCTGACGGAAACCAGTATCAAAACCGGAAGAATCATGATAACACTCGGTCCGTGGCTCTCCGTTGTTCAACATGCCACGGTTATCATTATTATGTTCATGGCCGCACACGCCATTGACCTGCGGCTCATCCAAATCGGCCAAGTTGCGGCCATCCTCAACTATGCCACGCAGGTGATGATGGCGCTGGTTATGCTAAATTTCCAAATGATGCACTACTCGCGCGCCGTTGTATCAGCAAAACGCATTCAAGAAGTTCTCGATACCGCCCCCAGCATTATAAATGGTCACCATACAACGTCTCCAGCCGAAGGAACGATTGAATTCAAGGCCGTCTCCTTCAAGTACCCTGCGGCATCTGGAGTTCCTGCGTTACGAAACATCTCGCTAAAAATCGCCCATGGCGAATCTATTGCGTTCATGGGAGTCACTGGAGCTGGAAAGACCTCCCTTGTCAATCTCATTCCGCGATTCTACGATGCGACTTCTGGCGACGTACTTGTCGGCGGTGTTCCTGTTCGCGACTATACGCTGTACGCTCTGCGTCGCTCCATCGGAATCGTCATGCAGAACACAACCCTTTTCTCTGGAGGCATTGCAGAAAATATACGATGGGGACGTCACGATGCGACAAACGCGGAAGTAGAAAATGTCGCGAAGATCGCCCAAGCACACGACTTCATTACGACTTTTCCAGAAGGCTACCATACCAACGTAGCACAAGGCGGCGTCACGCTATCGGGAGGCCAACGACAGCGGATATCCATAGCCCGAGCACTACTCGGAAACCCAAAAATTCTCATTCTCGATGACAGCACGTCTGCCGTCGACGTCACGACCGAAGCTAAAATTCAAGACGCACTTCGCTCCGTAATGGCGGACATGACCGTAATCAAAATCGCGCAGCGCATCAGCTCAGTGCTCGACTCAGATCGGATCGTTCTACTAGACGACGGCGTTATTGTCGCGATCGGGAACCATGAGGAGTTACTGAGGTCGAGCCCTGAATACCGGGAAATCTGCGATTCGCAAAACGCCATCGGGGAGGCCGATCATGCCTCCTGAAAAAAAAACATACCGAAGCGGGCGCGGCGGGCGCTACGGCGTTATCGAACACGCAATAAATCCTGTCGCCACGGTACGACGGCTTATCGAACTCCTCAAGGGGCGTCGACGTCTCCTTGCGCTTCTGCTTCTTCCTCTAGCCCTCACCTCGCTCACCGCCTTAGTTTGGCCGCGTGTGTTGGGACTCGCCACCGACATCATGACGCTGACATCACCCGACAAGCACGTCGACTACAGCGCACTTGCGAAAGTTCTCGCTGTCGGCGCACTTGCCAACATCGTGGGTCTCCTCGCTCAAGTTGCACAAGGCTATGGCACGCTCTCGCTCTCGAATCGATCGATACGCGAGTTTCGTGCGAAACTCTTCAACCATGTGCAGTCGCTACCCGTAGCTCGCTTCGATGCGATGACACATGGCGAATTTATGAGCCGCCTTACCCATGACATCGATCTCGTTGCGAACATACTCGGACAAGGCATACTCAGTTTTTTGGGCTCCATCATTGCCCTCGTCGGCACCTTTGCCTATATGATGTGGATCAGCCCGAAAATGACGGCAATATCCTGTGTCACACTTCCGTTGCTATTTATTGTCGGACGCGTAGTAATTCGGATTTCTAGAAAACTCTTTCGAGAGCGCCAAAAAACTCTTGGCGAACTCAACGGCTTTGCAGAAGAAATGATTACGGGGCAACGTGTCGTGCAGGCTTTCTGTCGTGAAGACATCACCGCAGCCCAGTTTAACTCGCTTTCTTCAACGCTCAAGAAGATCGGCATTAAAGCGGAAACGCTCGGGGGCTTCATGGGGCCTTCAATGAACTTGGTCAACAACATCGCCTTCATCCTCGTCGCAGCCTTCGGTGGGTGGCTCGCACTTAGGGGTGGCATATCCATTGGTGTGATCATCACCTTTATGATGTATTCTCGCCAATTGGGACGCCCCATAAACGAACTGGCATCACAATTCAACCAAATTCAATCCGCCATTGCAGGCGCAGAACGCGTTTTTACCATACTGGATATGCCCGAAGAAGACGATGCAGGCACCCTTGAGATCGACCGTCAATCTGTT
>CAZUAY010000339.1:0-3761 GCA_964618405.1 uncultured Lentisphaerales bacterium | reverse complement strand
GGGAATTGAACTTGCGACACAAAACACCGGAAACCCCAAAAATTCGTGAGTTCTGTGTGACACTCCTCCCTAACTCCCGCCCCCTTCTCCCTAATTCCTGTTCAGCGTACCGCTGCAACGGCTCGCTTGAACGCTTCCGCTGAATTGGCAATGGTTTTCTCGTCAGTACAAAACGCGAGGCGGAAATAACCGGGGAGACCAAACCCGCGGCCGGGTACGGCGAGTACATGCTCCTTAACCAGCTCGGCGAGGAAGATGCGCTCGTCTGAGACGGGTGACTTCGGAAAGAAGTAAAAAGCCCCGCGAGGCAAGGTGAATTCGATGCCTGCCTCGCTTAACACCTTCGCCATCGTCTTACGCCTTCGGCCGTAGATCGACAGGTCTACTTCGCTGTTGATGCATTGTTGGAGAATTTTTTGGGCAATCGCAGGTGCGTTGACGAAACCGAGAATTCGGTTCGTCAGGATCAGTCCGCCCATGAGTTCGTCACAGCCCTCAAGCGTTGGGCATACCGCAACGTAGCCGATGCGCTCGCCGGCGAGAGAGAGGCTTTTGGAGAAGGATCCAATGACGATGGAGGCGTCATATAGTTCGAAAAGAGAGGGGATTTCGACTTGGTCGAAGTTGAGGAAGCGATACGGCTCATCTGAGACAAGGAAGATCGTGCGTCCATTTTTCTCGGAATGCTTTTTCAGCACAGCGGCGAGCGCGGCGAGTTCCTCCCGACTGTAGATTTGCCCGGTGGGGTTGTTCGGTGAATTGATTATCACAGCGCGGGTCTTCGGTGTGATGGCTTGCTCCATCGCGTCGACGTCGAGCGAGAAGGAGGGGAGTTTGGTTTGAACGGGAACCAGCTTGCCACGGTAATTGCCAACATAGAATCCGTACTCGACGAAATACGGGCTTGGACACATCACTTCATCTCCGTCCGACATCACGGCTCTGAAAAAGATGTTCAACCCGCCTGCTGCACCACAGGTGACGACGATATGGGTGGCAGGGGTGGCAACTTGTTGCTCTGCCGAAATCTTCGCGGCAAGGGCTGACCGTGTTTCGGGGTATCCTGCATTGGGCATATAGCCCATAGTGAAAGGCTTGTCCGTTGTTTCGGCAAAATCGATAATGGCTTGTTTAACAGAGGCTGGAGGCGGAAGGTCGGGATTACCGAGACTAAAGTCGTAGACGTTATCGGCCCCAAATTGTTTCTTCATTTCGATGCCGGCTTCAAACATCTTTCGAATCATGGACGAGTTCGCGGCATAGCCTTGGATTTCGGGGCAGAGTAGGTTCATAGGAGTGATGGATGGTTTAGGCGTGTTATCAGGTTGCGTGGGGTGATAGCAAGTGTCGCACATGCTAATCATTTAAAGTTTGATTAAGTCCAGCGAACAGCGTAGAAGATGGGTAAACGAATCGGGCGAAACGAAAAGGATAAGCCGCTAGGTAGGTGCAGGTTTTTCGGGCCGTGTGATTTTAACAAGGACGCGTGAGGAGCCTAAGTTTTTGAATCCGATCCAGTTTAAAAACTTGCTCATCTTTCTTGTTGCTAAGTAAGTGATTTGCTCTACCTTGATGCCGTTTGCCTCGCACATGTCGATGAAATCCATGAAGGTGCAAAGGTGGATGTTGGGGGTGTTGTACCACTCGTAGGGAAGTTGCTTTGTTTTGGGCATTCGGCCTCTGAAGAGCAGACTTAGCCGGATCTGCCACATGCCGAAATTGGGAAAGCTGACGAGAACGACAGGAGCAATTCTGTGCAGTTGCTCGAGGACCTTTACTGGGTCCTTCATGACTTGGATGCTCTCACTCAGAACAGCACAGTCGAAGGCGTTGTCCGGGATGATGGCTAAGTCCATGTCGATGTCGGCGAGAATGGCGTTATGGCCTGCTTTTAGCACGCTGGTTAGGGCGGTACAGTTCATGTCGACACCCGTACAGTTGACGTTGGGATATCGTTCGGCGATTTTGGCGAGGAGTGCCCCCTCGTTGCAGGCGAGGTCAAGAACGGAGTTGATACGCTTCGGCATAATATCGACAAGCCGATTGTAGTCGCTGAGGGTTTCCTCGCTGAGTTGGCTTAGTGGGGGGGCTGAGACGCGGGTTAAAAAATTCTCTAGGACACCGGTAAGTTCATCAATTTGGGTTAAGAAGGCATCGTGGCCTGCTGGCGCTGATAGGCAAAAGTAAGAGAGATCTTTCTTGGCCAAGAAGAAGGCTTTTGAGAGCTTGCGTGCTTGGCTTGGCAGGAATAACCAGTCACCGCTGAGTGCGACGATCAGGGTCCGTGACTGTGACCTCGAGACGGATTCGGCTGTTGTTTTGAATCCGGCCTTCAAATCGTATTCATCCATCGCCCGCGTAATGCGAAGGTAGGAATTGGCATCGAATCGATCCGTGAACTTCCGTCCCTGATAATTGAGGTAGGATTCGACCTCAAACTGGGTACGGATATCGTTCGAGATTTCCTCCAGCGATTCCGTCCCTTCTGTGTGGCGTCGACGGCCAAATTTCTCCTTCATCATTTCTTCGGAAAGATAGGTGATGTGGGCGAGCTTGCGAGCTTGTGCGAGCCCTGTATTGGGCGGAGTTGACTCGTAGTAGTCGCCGTTTTTCCAATCGGGGTCGCTGAGGATAGCATCGCGGCCGACGAGGTCGAAGGCCAGTGCTTGGGTCGTCAGATAGGCACCGGATGCAATCGAAACACATTTTTCGGCGAAGCCAGGGAATTGCACGCTGAATTCAATGGATTGCATCCCGCCGAAGCTACCGCCGATCACGGCATAAATTTTGTTAAATCCGAGTTGTTCTAAGAATAATTTATGAACGGTGACGATGTCCCGAACGGTAATATCAGGGAAGCTAGAACCGTAGGGTTTGCCAGTCGCAGGATTGATTGAAGCTGGCCCTGTCGTGCCTTTGCATCCTCCCAAAATATTGGCGCAGACGACGTAAAACGCGTCGGTGTTAATCCCGCCACCCGCACAGACCATTTTAGCCCACCATCCCGTGGGCTTGCCCTCTCCTTTGTAGCGTCCAGCAACGTGTGCGTCGCCTGTCAGCGCATGGCAGATAAAGATCACGTTGTTGCAGCTTGGTGCCAATTGGCCGTACGTTTCGTAGGCGATGACGATTTCAGGCAGAACGCCGCCTCTCTCCAGCTTGAGTTCATTTTCGGGAAGCTTGAGGTTCAGCGTAAGCGTCTGTGTGGTAATATCGTTGGTCATTTGGGGTGCGATTATATTGAAAGGTGACTTTTTGTGCAAGCCCGACCTTTGTGAGTTGCGAGTTGTGAGTGGCGAGTAACGGGGAGAAGTAGCGAGTTGTGAGTTGCGAGTGACACGCGGACGATTCCGGCCTCGCCGAGGCCAGCCACAGGGGAGAAAAACCTGTAGCCGTTGATGACCGGTCAATGAATCGTGAGTGCGCCCCCTTTCATTGACCGATTACCATTTCGCAGTAATCGGTTAGCGACCGGGGGGCAAGTATGTTGGTGATGGGGTTTGGGGTTTAAACACAGAGAGTTTGAGACACAGAGAGAAGGGAATAGGAGAGCCAATCAGGAGATTGGCCGCAATTTTTAAGCGCCTGTCCCGAATGGCGCTAACTTAAGGAAATCTCTCCTTAAACGTTTCCCTGCTTATAAATCTCTTTTCCGCTTCCCGTAGCAAATAAAGTCTGGCTTGCAAGTTCTTTCTTGCCTATAAACCGATTTTCGCTAAGCAGTGGTCGCAATGAACGGAGCACGGGTTTTCCAACCCGTG
>CAZUAY010000338.1:0-3776 GCA_964618405.1 uncultured Lentisphaerales bacterium | reverse complement strand
ACGAGCTGGGATTATACGATATGTGCGGCAATGTGTCTGAGTGGTGTTTGGACGATTTTCATGACGATTACACCAACGCACCGCTAGACGGCTCTCGGTGGGGTTGTGGGAGCGGTTTACGCCGTGTTATCCGTGGCGGAGGTTGGTGGTGCGGCCCCTCGCGCAACCGAGTAACTTATCGCTCAAGATTCTGGCCATTGGGCGCGGACTACTTTACTGGCTTCCGCGTGGTGCTTGCCCCAGTTCAATGAGAGCGGGTATTTGGTCTGGTGAGTTCGGTGTTGCGAAGAGAAGGTTAATTCAGTAGTCGTGATTGGTGGTTATAGGAATTTTTCCTCACGGAGACACGGTGCGCGAGAAGGTTTTAAGAATTCGCTTTGGCGCCTTTTGTCCGTCATTGAAGTGATCAAAAAGTAACCCTGCTGGTCAAAAAACAGTCGGTGGCTCTTGTTGGTTTTGAACGTCTCCTTTCCAAGCCCCCAGAATTCGTGCCGAAACGGATTCCCCGCCCAGCTTGGCACGTCTGTTGCTAGAGTGTTTGCAGAGGCCACGAGCGTGGTCATGGTAAGGAATAAACGAAGCATCATTCGAGATGGAGGCAATACTATGATAACGAAGCGTAAGAAAGTGATGATGACGGTCAGCGTGATGATTATATCCGTAGATCGTAATTCAGGATCAAACAAGGATGAGTGCTTTAATTTAGATGAGGTGCTTCTGCGAGAATGAAGAATAGTTATGTCAACCTTTCGAGGCAAATCGAGCAATTTCATTCAAACCAAGGTTCTGCTATTCATGCGGAACTGTATTGAAAACCATTCCGGGCCTGTGGCGAACGATGATTTCTTTCTTCCGATTGCGTCTCTGATGACGCAGACAGAAACCCAACGGTTGGTGAAGAAAAACTTTTCACCGACAAAAATCCTCTATTTGAAGAAGCATGCGCCCTATCGGCATCGGCTCGACTGGGATGACGAAAACCATGATATTCTGAAAAGCCTGTGGGAGTCGGCGACTTGTCGACGACGGTTGGCTGCATTGCTGATCGAGACAATTGATCAGAAGATGCGCCGTTTCTCCAATCGTCCTCTCGATCGGGAACCCTTCAAGCTTCGGTTGGATGAGTTGCAGAAGACGCTTTGCCTTTCGGATATTGAGCGTGAAATACTCCTTGTGGCATTTCTTGTTGGCAACCAGTTCCTTTACCTCTTCAAAGACTATGGACGGCGGAATAATCAGAGTGACAGAATTACGGTCATTGCGATGTGTCTCAACAAGCCGATCTCGGAGATCACTCGAGCTGTCAGTGCGACTGAAAAGCTACAGCAGTATGGATGTTTAGATGCTGAACTTGTTTTCAATAAAGACTTGAATGGTTTCCTCTACGGCCTGGGGCAAGCGCCATTGGCCAGCAACTATTATCAGAAGAACGTTGCGAAAGCGCTTCCGTGGTCATTTTACGGGCCCTTGGCTGAGCGGCATGGTGAAATGCTGCGGTCTCTGCTGAGTACCCGTAATGCGAAACGTGGAATGAACGTGCTCCTCTATGGAGCGTCGCTTTACCTTCAAACTCGTTTTCGACTATCTGAATCGAGACGGGAAAATTATCTTCTTCCGCAAGATGTTTCAATCTGATCTCACGGAAGAGGAAGCGGATGACCTTTCCCGTATTCCCGATCTTGCTCCTGGTGATTTCAGAACTGTTCGCCAAGGCCTGTACTACCTTGGCGACAACGTAACCAATGCGGAGCGTCTAAATGCCCTGAAAGCCGAATCGTTGGCGAAAGCGCCTGGGCGTGGGTGTCGGATGGGATTCAGTTTTGAACATAGATGAGGGTCGAAATTCTTGGGGTATTCTGAACGAAGATTTTGGTGGACGTGCTAAATTCCGCCCCCTCCGATACAGCAAGGCCGATGACGATTAGGAATGTGAGGCAGGACGCGTGCCTGTGCGGGTGCGCAGACAGGCCGGCACTCTACCGAATACTCAGGAGAGAGCCAGAGAGGCGCAGAGACAACACCACGTCCCCACTGCTGCTGTCCACCTCCGCCAGCATGTTCGAAGGCGGAACAATTTTCGAAAACATCCCTGAGACTGAGCCTCCGTTAAGGTCAAACAAAGTGTACTGGCCTGAACCGTAGTCGCTGAACCCCTCCGGCGCGACGATCTCCAAAACACCGCCGAGCTCCAGATTGGCGGCATCCGAAAACAAAACCCGGTCGAAGACACTGGTGTCCACCGTGAATTCGAACTGGCTTGCGCTGCCGGACACGTGCAAGTCCCCCGTTCCCGCAACCGTCAGTGTGCCGACGCTGTTCGTTCCAGGCGACACCCCGTTCGTGGCGGTCAATGTGCCGCCAGCAAGTTGTATCGTCCCGGCGCCGTGCAGTGCACTGATCGTCTGGTCGATGCCGTTGAGGCTGAAGGTCGCGCCCGGATCGACGGAGAGCAGCCCCGGCCCAATCTGGCCCTCGACATAGGCGGTTTCCCCGGTTGAACTAGAGGCCGCCTGGTCCACTGGACGGGTTCCGCCGATGAGCCGCAGCGTGCCTTGCTTAACATACGTGCCGCCCGTGTAAGCATTTGACGCACCGATGTCTTGAGTGGTGGCGTCAAACGCCTTGATCAACATGCCCGCTCCCTGGACGGCCGGAGGATGATCGAGGTGGAAGGGGAGAGCTTGACTGCCACGCAGGTCAAGCGCTGTGTCAGATGCCAGCGTGAGGTTTGGAGGCGGCGTATTGCCGCCCACTTCGATGCCCGACACCGAGAGCGTAAATCGCCCGGTCGAACCGAGCAGACCTGGCCCCACGTCGATGTCGCCGCCTCGGTAGGCCGCACCGCTGAACGTGAGCGTGACCGCTTCGTCGCCGGCGTCGTAGGCGGCGATGTAGCCCCGGTAACTGAAGCCCAACGGACCTTTGATGGCGGCACTGCGCCGCAACCACAACGAGCCTTCGCTCTGTAGCGCAAAAAAGGATGTCGTAACAGCATCCCCTTCCACCTCTGGGTTAAGGAGCAACACGCCGCCCATATAGATGAAAATCCGGGGGAGCACCACCGGGGCGCGTGCCTCCAGAATACCGCCCGGTCGAGCAGGCCCGGGCGCAGTGGAGGCGGTGCCGCGCAAGTAGAACACGCTAGAGCTTTTCCCGAGAGTCAAGCCTACCTGCCGTTCCGTGATTACGTGCGCGTGGCTGGTACTAAGCAGTTGAACAAAAAAGTTTCCCGTCGCGACGTACGCGAAATCAATCTTCACCTGGAAGGTCAGACTGCAGGTCGTTGCCTTCGTCTGTTCCAGCGGATACTGCTGTGCCGTCATCGTGAACGTGTACAGCTCCTCGCCGGCGCCGTCCTGCGGACTGGTGACCCGGTAATTCCGGTCACCGGTAGCATCCATAATCAGTGTCGCAATGACGACATCCGCATCGAGCGAAACTTCCTGAGGCGCATCTGCGGATGCATTCCCGAAGGTAACCACGTCACCGACGCCGGGCGCCACTGCGGACGCCGACCAGGTGCTGCCCGACTGAACCTCCCAATTCGCCAACGTCGACCAAGTAGGGTTGACTCCGCCACCCGTCCATCGGTAGTTCGCTGCGGAAGCTGGAAGTGCGGCTATCGTGAAGACCGCCGCCAGGACAGTTGCCATAAGATAACCGATACGGCTTTTGGAAGATCGTTTGATTAACAGTTTCATGCTCGCTCCTTTTTACAATGACGTAACCGTTCACGGGGTATAAGCGACCCCGATTTATTTGAAGCATAGCACTGT
>CAZUAY010000337.1:0-3782 GCA_964618405.1 uncultured Lentisphaerales bacterium | reverse complement strand
CAGACCCCGTTTGAAGAGAAGGGAGTAGGGCGTAGGGCGTAGGGAGTAAGTTCCGCTGGGGGGCACCCCAGACCCCGTTTGAAGAGAAGGGAGTAGGGCGTAGGGAGTAGGTTCCGCTGGGGGCACCCCAGGCCCCGTTTATTCTGGTTGAGGTAATTCCTGATAGTCGATGGTCGATAGTCATTCTATTGCGAGCTTTGCGTAAACTTAGCGATCTTTGCGTTTAAACTTTCTAAAACCCTACATTCGACTGTATTCAATGAGTTTAACGAGTTTTTCATATGCGGCACCGGAGTCGATGGAGATTTCGGATTTTTTGATGCCGTCGGCAAGGCTGTCGGCCAAGTTGGCGGTGAGCAGCGAGGCAGCGGAATTGAGAAGCACGATGTTTCGCTTGGGGCCAGTAATTTTTCCTTGGAGAATGTCTTTCGTGATTTCGGCATTCTCTGGTGCATCGCCGCCTTCAAGCTCTTCGTTCGTGCAATAGTCGCCGAAGTAGGTGTACGGATCGATGTCAAATGTCTTGACGATGCCGTCCTTCAACTCCGAACAACGCGTGGTGTTCGTGAGCGTGATTTCGTCCATGCCATCGTGACCATGCACCACCATCACGCGACGGGATCCAAGTTTTCGCAACACGTTTGCGAAAGTTTCCGTAAGTTCAGGCGCGAACACACCGATGAGCTGGCACGGTGCACCAGCAGGGTTGGTGAGCGGTCCGAGGAGGTTGAAAAGCGTACGCACGCCGAGTTCTTTGCGAACGCCTGCGGCGAAGCGCATGGCTTTGTGGTAGGACTGCGCGAAGAGGAAGGCAATGCCGATTTCGTTGAGCGCCTGCTCCATGATTTCGGGGTCGGCCTGAAGGTTCAGGCCGAGAGCTTCGAGGCAGTCGGCGCTGCCGCTGCGTCCTGAGCTGGCGCGGTTGCCGTGCTTGGCAACGGTTGCACCAGCACCTGCGGCAACGAAGGCCACGGTGGTGGAGACGTTGAAGGTCATGCCCCCATCGCCGCCCGTGCCAACGGTATCGAGCGTGTTCGGTTTGAGCGATTGAATGCGCACAGCGGCCGAACGCATGGCGGCGGCACCTCCGCAGATCTCGTCGATGGTCACGCCTTTGGCCTGCAGGGTGGTGAGAAAAGCACCCATTTGCGCCTCTGTCATTTTGCCGGTGAGGATAGAGGATACGGCATCGAAGGTTTCGGTTTCGGTGAGATCGTGTCGGGCGATGAGTTTTTTAAGGATGGTTTTCATATCGAGAGGGGCACGGGTTGGGGCACGGCATGCCGTGCCCGTATGGAGGGCGGTTGGGGCGAAGGGGTTTGATGCATCAAACCCGTACTACATCTTGAGGAAGTTGCGGAGAATGCGTTTGCCAACGGGTGTCATGATGGATTCAGGGTGGAATTGAATGCCTTCGATGGCGAGCTCTTTGTGCCGAATGCCCATGATCTCCCCATCTTCGGAGCGAGCGCTGACCTTCAGGCAGTCGGGAAGCGTTGTTTCGTCGATGACGAGCGAGTGGTAGCGCATAGCCTTGAAGGGATTGCTGCCGAGGCCCTTGAAGAGGCCTTCGCCATCGCAGGTGATATCGGAAGTCTTGCCGTGCATCAACCGTTTGGCGTGGATGATCGAAGCACCGAAGCAGGCACCGATGGCTTGGTGGCCGAGGCAGACGCCGAGGATCGGAATCTTTCCGGCGAAGGCTCGGATGACTTCCATGGAGATGCCGGCAGCGTCGGGACGGCCCGGGCCGGGCGAAACGACGATGGCCTCTGGCTTGAGCGCGGCAATCTCGTCGACCGTGATCGCGTCGTTGCGGTATACGGCGACATCGTTCGACATCTCGCGCAGATATTGCACGATGTTGTAGGTGAAGGAGTCGTAATTATCAATCATCAGTATCATGGTAAATGTCTCCAGATTATAAGCCGTTTTTCTTTGACGCGGTTTCTTGAACTTGCTTCAGCAGTTCGAGCGCACGGGCCATGCCCTTTGCTTTGGTGACTGTTTCGAGCTGTTCCGTGTCAGGGTCGGAATCGGCGACGATGCCTGCGCCGGCGCGAATGGTGAGGCGCTTGTGCTCGATGACGGCCGTTCGGATGCAGATGGCGAAGTCCATGTTGCCGTCGAACGAAAAGTAGCCGCAAGCACCACCGTAGGCACCGCGGGGTTCCGTCTCCAATTCCGCGATAATTTCCATTGCGCGAATTTTAGGTGCACCGCTGAGCGTGCCGGCGGGGAAGGAGGACTTGAACAAGTCGAAAGCATCGTGTTGCGGTTCGAGTTCGCCAACGACATTCGACACAAGGTGCATGACGTGCGAGTAGCGCTCAACGATCATGAGGTCGGTCACTTGTACCGTGCCTGGCAGCGACACGCGGCCGAGTTCATTGCGACCGAGGTCGACGAGCATGAGGTGTTCCGCACGTTCTTTTTCGTCTTGCAACAAGGCGTCTGCCAGCTTACGGTCTTCTTGTTCGGTTTTGCCGCGTGGTCTCGTGCCAGCGATTGGGCGCAACGTTGCCGTGCGGTTATCGAGGCGGATGAGGGTTTCTGGCGAGGAGCCAATGAGCGTGCAACCTTGACACTTGAAGAAAAACAGGTACGGAGAAGGGTTTACGAAGCGTTGGGCGCGGTAGAGGCTAACCAGGTCATCGGGCGCGGAGCCAACAAAGGACTGCGAAACGACGCACTGGATAATATCGCCATCCATGATGTGCTGCTTCACTTTGGACACCATGTCCATGTACTGCTCGGGAGGATTGACCGGCTGTGGCAGGGTGATCGGTGTCTTGTTGGCGTTGGCGGTGTCGGGAACATGACGCTCTAGCTCCTTGAGCATGGTATCCACATGGTTGCGTGCGGCCTGGTAAATTTCGTCTGCAGGGCCATCCGCCTTATAGGCAAGCGCCACCACGGTGAGCGTATGCTTGACGTTATCGAAGATCATCAGATTGTTGGGAATCATCATTTCCGCCATCGGCCGCTCTGCCGGAAGCTTATTGGGCACGCGCGATTCGAAGAAGTGCGCCATTTCGTAGGCGAGATAACCGACGAGGCCACCGCAGAAGCGTGGGAGCCCGGGCAACTCTGCAAGTTGGTATTCCGCCATAATGTTGCGCAGCACGCCGAGAGGGTCATCGTGGTGCGGAATGCGCTTTTCGTGGATGCCTTCGCGGATCACCACATCCTTCTGAAACACCGTGACGATGGCACGCGCGGAGGTGCCCATGAAGCTGTACCGGCCCCAACGCTCGCCGCCATCAGCAGATTCGAACAAGAAGACGTTTTCGTTCTTGTCGGCGAAGCGGGCGAGAACCGACACCGGCGTCTCGGTATCGGCGAGGATTCTCACGCCCACGGGGATGACCGAGGAGGTTTTGAGGAGTTGGTCGAATTCTTCTTTTGAGGGGAATGTTTCGAGTAGCATGGGTTGTTTCTTGGCTGGATAGAAAAGTGTGTGGGGATAAAATAAAGCACCGGCATGACTGTTTTGGTCATCGCCGGTGCTTAATCTAGGGGAATCAGAATTGATTCACGAAAGGCACGACAAGCGATGGAGGCTATTCTGCCACCATCCGTATCCTTCTGTAAATAGGATTGTCGTGTTGAAGTTGATCATTTTAGTTCCTGTGATTTGCCCCGCTTTGGGTTTGACGTGTTTCTTTATACAGTAACACGGGATGTTTGGTCAAGAAGTTTTTTTGCCGCGTGATGCGGGCGCGCGTCCCCGTTCCGTTGACTCGCATAGGCGATGGGTTTGCAAGCCGAAGACATACGCC
>CAZUAY010000336.1:0-3785 GCA_964618405.1 uncultured Lentisphaerales bacterium | reverse complement strand
TACGGCCTTGGTAATCGTCTGGATGCGATAACTAACGCCGCCTTCTCCGTGCAGTACGCTTACTGGCTCAACTACCCCACAGGCTATACGCTGACGTTGCCGAATGGTAAAGCGATCACGCAAACGATACAGCGAGAGCGTAAACATCCGCAATGTGTAACCTCCATCGCCCACGCATTTGATGATGCGCAAATCTCACGCTCCGACTATACATACGATAAACTTTTGCGCCGAACGCAGCGTCTCGATTTTTCGGAAGCATCGATCATCACAAACGTATTTGCCTACAACAACCGCAGTGAAGTCACAGCGGCAACAGCCGGAAGCAAGGCCTTCGATTTTTCCTACGACTTCATCGGGAACCACACAGCATCATCCGTCGATTCCGTTGAAACAATCTATACGGCCAACAACCTCAACCAGTATTCCCAGATTTCCGTGCCGTCCGAGCCTTCCGTGGAAAACCTCTCCTACGACCTCGATGGCAACATGGTTTCTAACGGGGGTTGGTCGTACACGTGGGACGCAGAAAACCGCCTGATTGCAGCGTACTCCAATTCTGTCTGCGTCGTCTCTAACGCCTACGACTACATGAGTAGACGTGTAGCGAAGTGGACACCGAGCTACACGGCAACCTTCATCTACGACGGTTGGAATCTCGTGCAGGAGACAATCTGCAAGCAGCAATCAACAAGCACAAATCACTTTGTTTGGGGGAAGGACTTGTCCGGCTCTTTCCAAGGCGCAGGCGGCGTGGGCGGCTTGCTGGCTGTCAAGCAGGGTAATGCGTGGTACTTCCCGTTTTATGATGCCAACGGCAACATCACCGCATACGTTGACGTCAACGGCTCTGTTGTCGCAGAGTACACCTACGACGTCTTCGGTGATACCATCGCCCAATCTGGTAGCATGGCTGACGCATTCAGGCATCGTTTCAGCACAAAATATTATGATCCTGAAACATGCCTTTATTACTACGGCATGCGCTTTTATGATCCTGTTTTCCATCGTTGGATAAACAGAGATCCGATTGGAGAAAAAGGTGGAACGAACGTATATGGGTTCTGTGGGAACGATGGGGTGAATCAGGTGGATTCGCTCGGGAAAACCCCCATAACTACAGATGTTTGGTGGGAGACTTATGATCGAACCATCGTCGTTGTTGAGGCGTTTAAGAAAACAGGAGATTTTCTTTGGGCATCTAAGCTTAAGTCTTCTGGAAGGGGGCCAGTTGCGAAGGTCAAACCATGTGACCTTTTTCTGGTGTTAGTGAATGTTCCTCGTGATGATTCTGACGATGAACAATCTGAAGAATTTCCACTAGTAAGCAGCCAAGATACTGGTGTATATAAAAACAGAGGTGACCATAACGTTGTTCCGCGTCGGACCTACTCGAAGGGAGGAAGATCCTATACGAAGTTATGGGATAGTCTTCCTGCACAGATGGCTCTAAATGCCCTTGCGAATCCAATCAATGTAGTTCATAAGGATGGAAAGTTGTATCGGTATAAAGAAAATGATCAGCTATATATTCATAGCATTAAGGGCAAGGATTTGAAAAAAACATCGCAGGTTACAGTTTGGATAGACATAATGGATGCAAAAGGGAACCTTTCGCAAAAGCATTCAGAAACCATAAAGATAGAGGTGTCTCGATGAAAGTTTTTATTCTTATAGTTGTTTTGGCGGGTGTCGGTTGCTCCGCTAGGAAATCGCCGTTAGAAACAGCTCTCGAACATGCTGTATCTTTCGAGGCTCAACCAAACCGGATAAGGAACGCTTTCGCTGAGTTCCCTGGGAAACCACAAAGCGAAGCTGTCGATTACTTATTATCCGAACTCGGATCCAATAACCTTTCATCCTTTATGCTGACTTGTCCTCTGGATAAAAACAAGGGGTTTGAGTTTGGGTTTGAGTTTGATCCAATCAAAGTAAGTCGCCGATGTCGTGTTCAAGGGAAATCTCTTGTTGAGTTTACCGATTTATCGAATATTTCTTCAATTGTAGTTTCTGGAGTAATCAAAGGGCGTTTTGATTTCAATGTCAACGAAGTTAGTCTTATCGGGGTCTGTGAATTTGAAGCTGTCACAACCACAGAGGGTGTCGCTGTTCAACGTCTTGCTATACCATCAAAAGACAGAACTGACACCAATTCACTTGTTGTTTTCGAACAAAAGACAAAACTCCAAGAACCGGAGATCGAATGGCGTTCATCAAAGTTTTTCGAAGAGGTTGATCCCAACAGTTTGTAATTCTGACGATTGTCCCTAGTTTGCTTATCAATGGGAAACGAACAGACTGCTCGCATTACAGATTTTTGGAAATACACCCAGTGGGAGTGGAATGTTGCAAAACGCGGGGCTTTATACGGGTACAGAGGTTCTCCAAGCTATTTGACCGAAATATTTCACTGGCGTTTTGTGGGGCAAGGTAGCAATTTCAGGAGATAGTTCTACATGAAGAAATTTGGCGTAAAATTTTTCCTGAGGTGCATAATCGGATTATGCCTCCTTCTCTTCTATCACACGTTGACTGTCGTGCCAAACGGAAACAGTCCTAACAGAAAACGTCATGAAACACAGAAACGGCTTTTTCTTATATCAAGTTGGTTGTGGGAGATTCCAATTAGCAATTGTACGCGCTCGGCGTATTCAGCTCAATGTTCTGGTCTTACAGAAGAATTAAAGATGATTCTTAATGAAAAGAACTTGTATGCCGTCTCCGATGTATTAACTCAGGGTGATGCGTGGGGAAGATCTTTCAATACTGCTATTCTTACAAAGAACGAAACTTGTTCTACTTACGAATTCGGTGGTTATCAAGGGAATCTCATCATTTGGTCTTCTGGGAAAAATGGAATTAACGAATGGGGAGCAAAAGATGACGTTGTGGAAGTTGGGTTCAAGCTCGATTATCGGTAACTCAGTTAGCTTATGGCACTGCCGATTCAGTCACTCCTAATCGCTATACCAAATACGGGATAAGATTTCTTGTTCTCAATGCCTGCTGGAGTGCGCAGTCTCAATATCATGACGATCCAGCCGATCCGTATGCAGGAAAGTATTCATATAATCAATGGGAATGGAATGTTGCAAAGCGTGGATGGTTTATTGGATACGGTGATTTTTTGTGGATTGGGAACAGTGCTTTAGTCTGGAAGACAACGCATGGTCAAAACAAGGAGTGACAGAATGATGACAACAAGACTTCGTACATATGGATGGATGTTAGCCTTTATATTGGGGTTTTTCTTCTGTCTCAAGATTGTCAAGGTTAACGAAGAAAACTCAGACAGCCCTGCGGTATTGAGTCGAAGAACGCTTTCGTATTATAATGCGAGTATCGGGTTCGTCCTCTCAAAAGGAGACGCTTCTTTGAGCGCAAGACTGAACAGGTACGGCGATATGAGTTTAATTACAGCCTTGATGGAATTGATTGCAAGTGATGAAAGTCTAGTTGCTGTTTCAAAAAAACTGAGCCAGGTCGATGCGTGGGGGAATCTGTATAATGTTGAATGGCGAACGAATATGGTGGACATTGTGTCTCCTATGCTTCAGGAAAATAATAACGAACTGTTGATTTGGTCTTCCGGCGCAAATGGCATCAATGAATATGGACATGGTGATGATATATACGAGGGACAAGATTGGACAATTTATCGCAATGATAATCAATAACGGCATTTTGCTATGAAAACAATGCCGAGACGTATCAGTTACGTTGATGGAACCATCGAAACCCGTGCTGTCTATCATCCGACGAACCTGAACGACTACGTGACGGCT
>CAZUAY010000335.1:0-3805 GCA_964618405.1 uncultured Lentisphaerales bacterium | reverse complement strand
GGGCAGCCGAGGCAGACAAAAGCCTCTTCAATATTGAAAACGACGACATCGGTGAAGCTCTCATCGAGCTACTTCGAAACGAGAGGTTCAGCGGAACTGCTTCTGCGCTGCTGAGTAAGCTCATAGAGACCGACTCAAGCTTCAATGGCCGGCTATCAAGCAAAGGACTGGGGAAGCGATTATCAAAACTTTGGCCTCATCTTGAGGCACTGTTGAAAGCGAAAAAATGGAGAGGGCGAGGCGGATATATCGAATATTCCTTTGAACCGATTGCAAGTGGTGAGTTTGGTGAGTTTAAATCGAAGATTTCAAAAAACTCGCTATGCGATTCTTTAACTGGGACTTTACAGGAAAACCCCTCTGAAACTCACCAAACTCACCAGGCGGGTTCAGCAGACACCGCTTTAAATGAAATAAACCATGCCGGTGTGCCCCAAGCTCGCCCATGGTCGGCACAAAACTAACAGGAGATTAAATTTATGAATCTAAAAAATACTCAACCCATCGCCATCGCATCGGACGAAAGCCGTGCGCCCGTCCAAGAACCAATCCAGTGGAGCTTGCTCCGGCAGCTGGAGTTCGATTTTGCGATTGGGATCTCGGCGAAGGCCGTCTCGACCGCGACCATCACCCAGTCGGTTGGTGGCGAGTCAACGGGCCATGAGCACGCCGAACAGGCAGCTCCCCAGATTGAAGGGGCTCAGTCTCAACCAAGCGATTGTGATGAAGAAAGCGCGGTAACGAAAACGAATGAAACTCGACCGCCCGGCAATGATGAAGCGAATAATATCAGCTCGAACCACCATGTGGTACCAGCGTCCAAACCGTATTCGTCCGCCACGCTGGGAATTGGGCTTCTAATTAATATTAAAATCAACATCGTGCTATAAATGAAAGCGAGTAACAAATCCTCAATGACTGCCGTCGAGCGGTCTCGGGCGAAGCGTCCTCGAAAGCGTTTTATTAAACCGATCAAGCGTTTTGATGAAAATGGGGCGACTCAAGCTTTTTTTGACGAACAGATCCGGTACCCGTCTTGTAGCGAAGCGACTGACCGAGTATCGGGGGTATCCTCAACCACAACGAAGAGCGCCATGGCGAAGCTAACGATTGCTGGCATGTTCCCGTTAAATCCGTTGCAGGAGCTCGCGGGATATGCAGATCGCTTAAGGCTACAGCTTGTTGTTGGAGTTCCTTGCAATGCGCGGGTATACTGCGAGAAAACTGCTCAGGGGAAGAAGTACCACCGAGTAAAGTATGATCTTCCCGCTAAACGAGGTAAGAGAAGGCAAAGAAGTATCTATCTCGGAAGCGATTTCGATATTGCAGCCTGGGCTCGGGACATCCTTACGGAGAAGCGTTATTTGGCACAGTGGCTTGCGCCAAAAGCGCTGGACACTGAGCGTATTCAGTCGCTGAAGAAAGCGCATGATGCGCTTTGGAAGCTCGCCCGTGAAATCGCAACGAGTACAAATTATCATTTTCATGGCTATATATTACGAGAGCGCCACGAGCGCCGAAAGGAGGAGAGAGGATGACGCCAAATGAAGAACTTAAGCGAGCGATCTCAGCCATGCGAGTCGGGAAGCTCATATATTGGGCGAGAGTTCGAGGGGAAAAACTGACTCCCGACATCGTACACAAGTTAATCATAAGCGGCATCTGGCGCGATGGGAACACATCATTGGAGCATTGGCTGGTCGATACACTGGGGTTATCTCACGCCGACGCTGTCGATTTTACTTTGGAGGCTATTAACAAAAAATATGTCGATGAAAATTTATACAAATAAGGATGGGCATTGTACAGATGTATCACTGAAAGCTGAGAGCTTAGCAGCAAAAAATACGCCGTCCGTGTTGCAGTCGACAACGGAGTCTATCGCTGAAATCTCAAGCAAACCGTTTGAAGACCTCGAGGCAGGAATCATAAGTGAGGTTGACCGTATTACCGACCTCGCTGATCTTGACCCGCTCGCGGCGCTTGAAGCTGTCATCTCTTCTGTGTACGCAGTCGACGCGGAGATTTTTAAAGCTCTGGCACCAGCCCTAGTGGAGAACCAGCAATTACGAGCCTCAGAGTTTTCGCAAAAGAGTCGGATTTCTGACGTCACCCGGGATGAGGTGCGTGCTCTGACATCGTTTTTGAAATTACAGGAGGAAATGGTCAAGCTTGCTGCTGCTCGGGTTAAAGTCGGGGATGAGATCGAGCGACGGAAGAAGCTGTAATCGCCTCCGTCTCTTGCGCAGGGGCATCCCGGCGCGGCGCTGGTTACTTTGTGTGGTCGGTGCTCGGACGCCTTCTGCGCGCTTACAAGCGGCCTTTTTGACGAGCGGACCATGCTAGCCGTCGGAGGCTGTGTTTCGGGGGCAGGTCATGCGCTCCGCCGTCGGCGCGTGTGGCGTATTAAAGTAACCGATGACCGTTTTTTACAGGCAAGCGAATTCCTGTCAAAACTGTTCCGAAACTGTTCGGACGCATCTGGGATCGCGCTCCGCCGTCGGAGCACGTGTGTGTGCGCATTCTATTTACGTTGTCATCTGGTCGCTGGGCAACGAAACTTTAACTTCGCCTTGTGCGTACCCACATGCATGGACTCCGCTACGACGCTGATGAGGAGGGCGGCTGACTTGTGGTGGAGCGGTGTGAACGCGTAGGGGGTATCGCTTACCGCAAACCTTATGGACACTCGCAGCTTGTGCGTGGGTCTCAGTAATCCCAGTGCTCGTGGCGGACGGGGAGGCGGTTGAGTTCATCGCGGAGGGCATGCCATTGCGGGAGGTGGCGGTCGAGGATGGCTACGAAGTTCGCGTTATGCGTGGGTTCACAGCCGCAGTTAGATGAAGGACACCACCCCGCGTAAAATTAAAGGCGGGCGTGTGCTGCCTGTGACGTGAATCATTCATATTTGTCAGGTTCGCAATGCGAGGCCGAAGAGGGTTGAGATGTAGTCGGAGCGATCCATAAAGAGGACGTGGTTTTCCGTACAGGTTTCGAGTGTCCAACCGCCATCGAAAAGCGGAGTGCCGTTGAAGGGCGTTGGCGAGAGGATGAAGGATTCGAGTAGGATGTCAGGATCAGCGAGGCGTTGCTCATGCTCGGTTTTGATCGTTTTGGCCAACCGGATTTTGGGGGAGTTTACGGTCTCTCGACCTAGGCCGTGGGGATCCACAAAACAGACGTGTTGCGTCTTGCCGTCGACAATCCAGAGCAGAAAGTCGGGGTAGAACCCGCCTTCATCGAAGAAGCCGATGCCTCGGTGTTTGGTCTCGTTACGGAGTAGGTATATTTCTTTGCCTTCGAGGATCGCGGGTTTGCTTTGTGCATAGGCCACTAGGGCCATGACAAAGTCGCGCTCGCTTTCGCGTAGCGCAAGGCTGCTGAGGCGTAGCACAGTATCTCTGACGAAAATTAGGGGCTGGAAGAGAGACCCTTCCCACGTGACGAGCAGAACACCGTTGAGCGAAGCTTTTTGTGCTTCCACGACTGCTAGTTTGCCTGTCTCGATGGCTGTCTTCAGTGCAGTGAGGTCGCTGATGAGAGGGTCACTGTCTGGAGCGATGTCAAAAGAGTAGGTCTTTTCAAGATCTGCGGCCGTGATGTCGCGGTAGACCATGCGCTTGTTTTCCCACGCGGCTTTGCGCGATTTGTAGAAGATGTCGAGGTGTTTCTTGAGAAGGACGGTTGCAATCTCCTGCCATACACGCCGTTTGTCGTAGCTGTCGAAGTCCAGCTGAGCTTGCGGGATATAGAGCGTGTACCAATCTCCCGTATTGAGGCCGCTGTTGAGAAGCGCCAGCAGAGC
>CAZUAY010000334.1:0-3813 GCA_964618405.1 uncultured Lentisphaerales bacterium | reverse complement strand
CGCGACTGTACTCGGGCAGTCAACGGGGGGCACCCCCCGTCACTGACCGATTACATGTCCAATTCCGGCGACAATAGACAAACACTACACTCCGTGCTACAATGCCACCCTGTTAAAGCATAGAATTATCATGCAAGGAATAAGTGGCGTAGGTTGGAGCGGTATCCATGCCCCTAGTGGACAAAGAATCGCTTTGATTTACAAAACGTCCCACAGCACGAGGAGGGCTTGCAAGAGTCTCATGCACCAAATTTGAGGAAGATAGCTAATGAAATTGAAGCTAACGCGTCGCACTGAAATTGGGCATGCCGTATCGGAAATGATTCTCGGCCACAACATCGAAATGTGCCTGACCACGGCCGACGGCTTACTATCAGAAAGACTGCGCAATCCAAAATTCTTGGGCCCAGCGCATCCCATGACGGGAATCGCGCCCCATTGGCAGGGGATGAGTCACGGGATGGCAGCCTATGAACTGGCTCCCGGATCGGGACTCATGGGATCCACGGCGCAAATGATCCGTGTGCCGAATCAGCAAAGCAGACACTTCCTCCATCAAAATAAAATATCAGTTCGTGCAGGCGAAAAATTGGAACTCGAAATATGGGCTCGCACATGGAATGAGCCCGCTTCGGTGCGAGTTACTCTCCTCCCCCTATCGAGCATGGCAGAACCGTATGACGCCACCACGCTAGAAATTAACACGCCCTATTTCAAACGCTACACGGTACCCTTATGCACAGATCGTGACGACAACGAGGCTCGCTTAGCGCTAACATTTACGAATCCAAGCACGATATGGATCGATCAAATCCACCTTCGCCCCAAGGAGGAACCTCTGCTCTGTCAGGAGGTGATCGACGAGATGGCAGCCATGCGTATCCCCACCCTGCGCTTTCCCGGCGGCATTATAGCCAACGCCTACAACTGGCGTCATGGAACTGGGCCTGGCTATTTACGGCCAGCGGCACTCGACCCGGCCTTCCATCATGACTGGAACCTGAATTATGATTTTGGCTTGGACGAATATCTCGGCATCTGTATCGAACAAGGGATTCGGCCAACGCTCACCTTTAATGTCGCCACCGGCACACCTGAAGAAGCCGCTGAAATGGCCGCTTATTGTGCGGCTTGGTTTCAGCGAGAACAAGTGGAAGCACCGCTAATCTACTGGCATATCGCCAACCATCCGTATGCGATGACAACCGCGAACATGACCCCCACCCTGTACGCACAGGTCATCAAAGCTTATGTCCCTGGGGTTAAGGCTGCTTATCCCCACAGTCGCATTGCGGCCGTGATGAGCCGCGGCGATTTGGAAGCACCCCCCGACAAGGCACCGTGGCGGGAAGCGCTATTTACCGAGGTCGCCGAGCTGATTGACCTCGTTATGGTACAAATCTATGCAGGTAGCAGCCCATATTCGCCTGCTGAAACACAGCTAACGGCTCTCGCAGATGCGTTGGCGAGAGTAGAGCCCTCGTTACGGACGTTCATTGAAATGTGTCGCTCCCGCAAAATACACTGGAACGTCGGAATCGCCGAATGGAATTGGTGGATGCAGGCTTCGCACTGGGATGGGCGCGATTTTGAAGAGCCCCCCGTCGCGTTACGAGGTCTCTTCATCGCGGGGATGATCCGACGATTTGCGGTGCTTGCGCCAGACTTTGAGGTCGCGCACTTCTATAACTTAGTCAATTGCATGGGGATCCTCAATCATCGTAATGCCGACGTCGAAATCACCGAAGCGGTCGCGATATTTAAACTTTACCGCCCCGCTTTACCTGGACGTTTCGTGCCGGTGACGCTCGACGTCGAAGCCAAAACTGTCGAAGCACTCGTTCTTGAAAACGAGGAAGCGACGTGGATCTTCCTAACCAACCGTAACCTCACCGAAACAGCGCAAGTTTCACTTAAGGATTTCAAAATTGCACAAGCTACTCTCGTTTGCCTGAGTGCCGATTCACCTATGGGAGCCTTTACATGCTCCGACCTTCAACTCAACGGCGACACGATAACCGTGCCCCCCCTGTCCTTGGTCAGGGTCTCCTGTACGGCGAACGAATGATCTGCCGTTGCAAACTGCTTTTTTTCCATCTCCACGTAATGCTTAATCAAATACCTCTCATTTAAAAACGTTATGAAAACGACTATCCATATCACCAACAAGCGAATTGCACGTGCGAACGAAAAACTCCTTGGAAACAACATCGAAGGGTACGAGAACACAATCCCGTCCATGCTCTCTAATCGTCTGCGCAATCCCAAATTTGCGGGACGCGGAAATTACCAGACTGGCGTCGCCGAAGAATGGGAGCCTATTGGAAACACGATGCAAACTTGGTCTGCGCGAGTCGTGTCAGGTCTGTACCTGAGCGGAAGCGAATCGCAACAACTCCACAACTTCGCCGAGAAGGAGACCTGCGGTATTTTACAGCATGGGGTTACCGTCCGAAAGGGCGAGCAGTTCGAGGTTGAGATCTGGGCTCGTGCACAACATCGACCGGTTGAGTTAAGCGTGGAGCTGCGCATGGCCGGTCAGGTTACCCTCGAAAAATGCCAAGGCAAACTTTTAATTGATCTGGCTCATTGGCATCGCCGCACCTGCTGCATTGACTCGCCAGGCGAAGGAAAAGCTTTCTTCTACATCTCCCTCCCCGGCGACTCCAAGGTCATCATTGATCAAATCCACCTGCGTCCCGTTGGGCAAGCGCATGTCAGCCAAGAATTCTTGGACTCTTTCGATCAATTCCCTTGCCCTATCCTCCGCTTCCCCGGAGGCTGTGTTACCTGTACCTACCATTGGCAACAGGGTACCGGCCCCGTCCATTTACGTCCGGTCTGCGATGATCCGGTCTTTAAATATAAGCTGCACTATGACTTTGGCACGGATGAATATCTCGCATTGTGCGTTGCCCGGAAGATGACTCCGCAGATCACGCTCAACACGACAACGGGAACCCCTGAGGATGCGGCTGAGTGGGCCGCCTACGTGCGACAATGGTACGTCACGCGTAACCTCCCGATACCGGCCGCGTATTTTTCGTTTGGCAACGAAAACTATGGAACATGGGAGTTGGGGCACATGACCGGCCCGATGTACATTTCACAACTCCGCGAATTCGTACCTGCGGTCCGGGCCGCCTACCCCGAAGCCAAAATGGTCATACTGGGTCAAGCCAACTCAGGCGGCCTCCGCACCGATCACAAGACGCCTTGGCGTGACCTAGTCCTTAAAGAAGCGGCTGACTTAATCGATAGCTTCGCTGTGAACCGATATTCGTGGGGAAAAGATACGCCCGACCTCGATGTAGCAATGAAAAATGCAGCCGACAGTGTTGTCGACATGGCGACCGATTTGGAACAGCAGGCGCAACTTATTCACGATGCCAACCTCACCTGCAAAATAATAGTCGGTGAGTGGAACTACTGGACTCGCGCCAGCCATAACGATCATGAAGGCTTCCGTGAGCCGAATGATATCCGCCACTGCCTCTACGCTGCCGGCTTCCTTAACGTCTTCTGCCGCATGGGAGATAAGATGGAGGCAGCCAACTACTATTCGCTCGTCAACACCATGGGGATGCTTCAAGTCCATGACGGAAAAGTAGAAATCACCGATGTCGCTAAAGTTTTTAACCTTTACGCCAAAGCCCTGCCAGGCGACGTTCTAAACATCACCAACGCCTCTCCCAAATGGACTGAAAAAAGTCAACCGCTCGACGTGAATGTCATTCGCACAAAAAAGGCTACTTACGCTTTTCTCACCAATTATAGTGCCACCGAATCCATGACAGCGACGCTCGACGGTCT
>CAZUAY010000333.1:0-3844 GCA_964618405.1 uncultured Lentisphaerales bacterium | reverse complement strand
TAGACGGCCTGACCGAAGGTCCCCACTTGGAAGTTGGATTTGAGTGTTGGCTGTTAGAAATTGAGAGTGCAAAGAACTCAGAATGTCCAGCGACTCGCAACTCGCAACTCGCTACTCGCTCGTTCCTTCCTCCCAGAGGTTGTCGATGAGCCGATCAAGCCTAGCTTGGATCTGCTGTTTACCCGCTTCGGAGAGGCCGCCAAAGCGTAGCACATGCGTCAATTGCGTAGCTGCACTGCCATGTTTCCCTCGACGTTCCAGTACCGTAGCGTAAGACTGGTAAAAAGCGTTGCGCCAATGATCGGTCGACATCGCTCTAAAATCAACGGCAGCGAAGGCCTGTTCCGCTTCCTCAAGACGATTCTGCTCGAGCAAAATCGAAATGCGGTCCAGGAAACATTCGCAACGCCAAGCATAGGAGGACTCCGTCAACGCCAACGCGCGATCATAGATGGCGAGCGCACGATCTGAATCCTGATACGCCGTGCGATACAAGGACCCGAGGAGCTGGCAAGCGCGTCCGCAGGTGGCCTTGTCGCCAGGTGCTTCGATAGCCTGTTTCAGATCCGCTTCGGCGCGGGCGTTGTCTCCGCATTTTAGCCAGGCCTGTGCGCGGGTCAGATACGCCTGCTGGCGGCAGGTGTCGGGCCAGGTCGCCAAATCCGTTTTTCCAAACCGCTCGGTGATGGCAACCCACGCCTTTTCGGCGGCAAGCAGCGCCATCTGCTGGTTCTGCGAATGGGCCGAGTCGCGGATCTGCATCGCCATCGTCAAGGCGCGATCAGGATCCTTCAACCGCGAGCGCGCAATCCCGATAGCCTCACCTAGGTAATAAGCCTGGTCTTCGTTGTCCGTCGCTTGTTCCGCCGCCTGCACGAGTTTCGCGAGCGCTTCCTCTGATCGATTCTCGCGCAGAAGCTGCTTCGTCGGTTGCATCACACGCAGTCGGTTTTCCTGCGCCCACGACGGAGCACAGGTCAGAACGGAAGCGATTGCCAACACGCTTAAAACAACGCGTTTCATTCAAACACCATCTCTCCCATGAAGGCCTCGCCCGGATTGAAGGAGGCATTGAGTTTGCCAGTCCAGACGGAGACTTCGCGGTTCTTGACCATCGCACTGTGATTGCTATCCTTGATCGTTTCGCGGTAATGAACCCGACCGACATTAGCAGCCCAGACCGTACCGGAGCGTGGTGCAGGCGTCTCTAGGGTGGCAAAAGGAATCGTGGCGAGAGAAACCCATCGGTTTTCTACAGGTTTCAGAGCGTTAACATAAGTCCAGTCGCCGTCCCAGGTCTGGTCATTCCAGCCAAATTTCGGATGCAGTGAATCGGCAATGAAGCCATGGTTCGAGTCGATGAAGGAATTCGCCACAGGCTCGTAGGTTAGGTAGTAATATTGACTGCTATAGCCACTGGGTGCCAGCAGGAGATTGATACACTCTTGGAGCCAAAGTTCTTCATCGCGCCCTCGTGCGTGGAAGCTATCCATCAAGTCGGCCTTGAGTTCGGCTTCGACTCGCACGTACAAATTGTGATCGTCGTAGGCCACCTGGAATGAGGTCGCCGACTGCAACGGTTCCGAGACGCCTTGGGGAAGCTGCAAGGGATGAGACGACAATTTTTTCCAGAAAGGTGCGTCGATTGCGACCGCTTGCGACACGCGCGGTACCGTTAAACGCCGTGCTTCTTTTCCTTCTGGATGGTAACCTTCCGCTCGCATACGCGCAGTGTCCCATGTGAAGGGTTCAACCGCGACCTGCACGGTTTTCAGACTGTTCGCGTCGCCCCAGGTATACGAAGGGCGTTTGCCGCGCGGCGCGCTATCGATCCAAGCATTACGCTCCTCAAGAGCCGTCAGCGCACGATCCCAAGAAACGGCATCGGGACGAGTCAGGTATGCATAATACAGCATAACCGTGTCCGAGAGGCTCTTCACAAAATCAAATTCAAATCGCGTTTTCGCAAGACGGGCTTTAACCCGATCCGATACGTCGATCTGCTCGGCACGCTCGAGAAGTCGGCTCAGTTCGCTGAGCAATTCTGGCGTGTAGAGCGTACTGAACTGCAGCAGAGGATTTCGGTTTGAGTGGGCGTACAGCCCAGCCTGCTCACGGAACTCGAGCCGCTGCTGCAACACCTGAAAGAAGCGTAGCATCGGCGTGGAAGCTTCCCGGTAGGCCGCTTCGATGTATTCTTCGAACAGGGCCTCGGCTGTCTTGGCACCGGGGTCGTTCAAAAGACGCCGATATACATAGATATTAACGCCTTCGATGCCGTAGTCGATCGGTTTGCCGTTGTTCTGAATCGCTTGGATACCATTGTCTACCAACGTCCCGGTTAGCGTTGTAATCGTCCGTAGCGTGTTCTTAGGCGTGTAACTCCCCCCACCCCATGTGTAGGTGTAGACCATGAAGCCCCCGGGAACTTTCATGCGTTTCCAAGCTTCAACTCGTTCTGGCGTGGGAGACATGATCTGCACGATGACGTTCTCCGGCAAACTGTCGAAGGTTTTAGGCGGGTTACGCGCAACACTGTAAGCACTGATCATCAGCTTCTTCCCCGGTCGGTCTTTCAACAACCGCAGCGCCATGTCGCGGTGCATGATCCACAACTTTTCGCCTATAACCCAGTCCTTAAGGTAGCCGATGCCATCGGCCGGTTGGGATGTCGGGTTGAGGTCATAGAGCGCAGCACAGGCGTCGCAAGCGCAAGGTCGGAAACCGTCGTTTTGCCCCATTTCAATGATGTCGTAACCCGTATCGCAGTCTTCCAGCACCTTCTGATAAATCCGTTCGCGAACCTCGGGATTCGAGAAACAAAGATGCGGACTGCGATTATCGCGGCGACCGGAAGCCAAGATGAAATACTCGGGATGCTTCTCCCCATCCTGCTTAGCATTGATAACCGTGTGATGATAGTGGCCATAGTTAGAAAGCACACCGGGCATCGGCTCGAACCCGTTGGCGATCGCGAAAATGTCATTCGATTTGCTGATTTCCATGTCTTGAGCGTACGTGCGCTTCGTCACATTCAGGTCATCCGCAACATAGAGCACCGGCGTCGGCAGAAACTCGACGCCATGCTCACCCGGCATCAAAAACCGCACGCCAGCGTATTGGTAGAGAAACTCGGTCGTCCCTTTCAGTGTGCCCAGCATCGGCAGGCCACCGCCACTTGCCTCACGCGGACGCCGCCGTTCGAGAGGGATTGGATCGAGCCTATCATTTCCGGCGATGATCAAGTTCGGCGAGACCGCCTTGAACGTGAAGGTCCAGCCTTCCATCGCCGCGAAATCGACCCCGTTCCGCTTCGCAAACTCGGTCTGCCCGAGATAAATTCCCGGATGTCCGGCCGTTACCTTCCCCTCGGAGACGACAGCCATCTCGATTCCGTTCTCTCGGAATGCGCGCTGCATCAGCTCGGCCGCCTGCCGCACAGAACCTTCAATCCTCGCATCGGGATACTGGTCAGGGATCACGATCTGGTGCCGAGTTTTTTGCGCCGCACCGAGTAACAACTCGCCAGCACCCTGTGCGACAGCAGTCAAAACAAAGAGAATCATCAAAATATTACGCATCGTTAGTTCCTTTTTTAATAACATAAAAAAAATAGCTTATAAAACAGAAATAATAGCTTATTCTTTCCAGACTTGCAATGATAAACGAGATTTGTCAAACTCGGTGGAAGCGTATTCCGTAATCGGTTAGCGACCGGGGGGTGCATTCACGATTCATTGACCGGTCATCAACGGCTACAGGTTTTTCTCCCCTGTGTCTGGCCTCGGCGAGGTCGGAATCGTCCGCGATCACCGATCGCGGCTACAGGCTCGCCCACTCGCAA
>CAZUAY010000332.1:0-3890 GCA_964618405.1 uncultured Lentisphaerales bacterium | reverse complement strand
CGCGTCCGAGGGAATACAAGTGGTACTTGCCGTCCTGCGGAATCTCCTCGGGTGTGAGCGTCACCGTCGGCCCTCCGGTAGCACCGAAGGTCAAGGTACGTGTCGGGGCTTTGTTGTCCGGTGCCTCGCCTTCCACCGGTGCGCCTTCTTCCGCTGCCATGATCGCCGAAATACCCGTCGGTTCGGCCACCAGACCACAGACCGCGTCCGAGTCTGGAACGAGCTTCTGGCGAGGCGAGATATCAGAGAAGGTTAGCGCGTTGAAGTCCGCCACGTCGCTGCGGGGCAGATCACGGAAGGCCTCGGGAAGCGGGGGATCGCGGAACAACGTGATCAAGCGTTCCCGCCGCTTTCCGTCCTCATTGAGAGAATGCCGATCGCCTCGCGTATAGTGGCGGTTGTACCAGTGTTTTTCGTAGTTTATCCAACCTTCCGTATAGCGCTGGATCACCGCTTCCTTGTCAAAGGGTAGCGTCTCAGAGGGCGATAGTTTGCGTTCGAGCCAAGGCCAGAGGTAAAGAAGCGCACCGTCCACGACGAAACGGTCGCGGAACACATGCACGGCGGGCAAGCTGCCGGATTCCACACGCGCTTGCGCTTCGTCGAACAGGCGTTCCGCTGTGCGGAAGAAATCCAGGTCGAGATAGGCAAGCTGGTGCGGCGCGTTGCGGTAGTACATATATTGCGCATCCGCGTCAGTCCTCGCCGTCAGGTACGTCAGATAGCTGTGCATCGCCGGTGCCGCCGCACCATAGTAGCCCTTGAGGAAGGTGTTGACCAGCGGCTCTACGAGCTGGAACGGATCCACCAGCAATTGGAACGCCAGCCAATACTCCAGATCGATGAAATTCTTGCCGGGAACGAGGTAATAGGCCGCTTCGCAGGAATAAGTCTCACAGCCGACCTCCGCAAACAGTTTCAGATCCGCCGCAATGCTCTGAGCCATCGTCCAAGGCAGTGGGAAGCTATCGTAATAGCCGAAGGTGGTCCAATAGTCGTCTCCGATGCCCAGCCGAGGGGCAATCTCGCCCCATCGCCTGATCTCGTCGTGATGCCGCACGTTCCAGGGATGCGTCAGCGGTCGCAAGTGATCGCAACGGCTGTAGACATCGCACCAAGCGATCAGGACGTTTGAACGCGGTCGGACCGTCTTCGGGGGCGGTTGCGTCAAATTGTAGGCCAATGTGACCAGCGTGATTTCGGGATACTCGGGCTCGATCGCCGCGCCGATCACGTTCATGAACTCGACCAGCGGACCGCTTTCGCTGCCCTCGCGCTCGACAACCGCGCGGCAGGCGTCGCACTGGCAATGGGCGTTGTACCTGTCATTCTGCATGATGTGATACAGCCGGGGTGGCGGCAGACCGGCGGTCGCGGCCGCCGCGCGGTCCTGGGCGACGAACTCGCGCAGTTTATCCACCACGATCCGGCGCACGTCGGGATGTGTCAGGCAGAGTTGTCCGGGCCCAGATGCGTCAATCGCTGGCAGGCGTTTGCCTCCAACCAACGAAAAGTATTCGGGGTGTGTCTCGAACCAGTCCTTCGCGTTAACGTATAAGGAAAAGGTATGAGTTTTTCCTGGCGAGCCATAGAGCGAATAGAAGGTATCCTTGGGGAATCGTTCACCGAGTCCACCAAACCCGTGCGGCTGATCGTATCGATAGTTCTTGTTGCGTGCCAGAAACAACCAATGATCCTCCGGACTCCCGTGCGGATTGCCGATCAGACGTTCCCAGAAGTGCGGCTTGGCTTGCACGTCGAGCAAGCCCACCGTGAGCGTTGGCCGCTCCGGTACGACCTCCGTGCGACGGTCGAGCCAGTGACAGCCCACTTCATCTTCGAGAAACTCGTACACCGCATAGAGCGTTCCACGTGGACGACCGCCAGTCAGGATAAGATTGTCCCCGACCGTACGCAACACCCACTCCTCCTCGCCGAGCGCGTTCAGGTCGATTCCCTGCCCTTGCGCAAAGGCGGTCCAGCCGAGGTAGATCGCAGATCCCTCGGCCGTTGCCACATCGGATTCCACGACCACTGGGAACACCGCTCCAGTCACCCGCTGGAGGAAATTCGTCAGCTCCTCCGATGCGAAGCGTTCGGTTGCGCTCGCCTCCGCCGCGACCACAACGCGGTAGGCCGTTTGGCCCTCTTGGGCGAGGGTCAAGTCTGCTTGCACCCGAGGCACCCCCAACGCGATCAACAAGAAGGCTGTCCAGCCAAACGTCCATACGGATTGAATTATTTTTTTAGGGAAGTACATCATTGTCATCTTGAGTTTTTGTTGTCAATTAGATCAAAAAACACAGGTTCACGGATAACCGAGAACCTCACCGCTAATCAACGAATCTGCAACAGAGTGCCGCGAGGTGCCGGTGGATACTCGTAAGCACCCAGGTCATAGCGATTGTCCTCCGACCGAAGGGAGCCTTCGATATCGGTATCCGGGGCGGAGACGCCGCCCAGTGCTGCTGTGCCGGCATGACGGCTGGGGGAGCCCTGGGTCAACCGAAAATCGCCTGCTGCGGCATTCACAAATTTCGGATCCACGCTGAGTGAGTTGCTGTCCTGTCCGCTAGCCGTCTTCCAGTCCGCCAGGGTCGTCTTGTTCAGTCCGGCCCACTGGCCGACGTTCGCCCCGCCGGTGGCATACACGTCATTGTAGTCCGACTGGATTCCGGTTGCGCTGGCGTTCACCTGAACCCCCCGGCTCCCCGATGTCTTGGTCCAGATGATATTGTTAAAAGCAACCCCGTTCGTCACCGTCGATTCAAAACCAAGCTCATACGCACCGTTGTTGTAGAGGGTGTTGTTGTAAACGGCAACATTCGGCCCATAGACGCGCACAGCATATCCAGTGTTATCATGAAACAAGTTGTTGAACACTTTGGCGTCGTCACCTTGGATCGTAGCGGTGTAAGCGGTAGAGCCGGAAACATGGTTTCCGTAGATCGTAAGGTGACTTCCAATTGTCCTAATGCCGGCCGCACTGTCGTAAATGCGATTGCCGGCCACCGTGATGTTGTCGCTGCCGGCGACGGTGTAGATGCCGATCTGAGGCAGCGCAAAGAGGGTGTTGTCCATGAACTTGGTGTAGGATGTCGCCTGCCAACCATCCAATCCGTTTTCTCCGGTATGATGCACGATATTACTCTGGAAGGTCACATCCGCAGCAGACGAAACCGTAATCCGTGCCGCCGCATACCGCGAATGCCGGAACTCGAACGACTCGATCGAAATGTGAGACTTGCTGATCTGAAAACAGTTGTTCACGGAAGTAGTCTTGAGTATGAAATTAGACGGATGCGCCCCGCTGGAGGTGTGTACGTAGAGCGTCCCAGCGCTCCAATACCAGGAGGCAGGGCTAGCCTGAACATCAGCCACGTTCGTCTTCTTCGTGTACAGCGTCCAGTCGTCGTCCCACTCACCCCCCAGAGGCCCCGCCCAAAGCTCGAACACATACGTAGGCGCGTACGCCAGCCAGAAGACCTTATCATGCGTGCCAGTGGGCGCAAATTCGGATCCGTCATGCGTAGCAGCACCCGATATGATCGGCAGCCGTCCCATACCGTTCGTCCCCGGTACGCCACGCCAGATTTTGCGTTCGCTCGAACTCGCGCCACCGCGCGCGAAACCGATGCCGGCAGTCGCGGATACCACGTATTGCTGGTCGCCCCGAACCAGAATCAGGCGGTGCGTGGCAACATCGCTGGGAATCACAGACTCCTCGATTGTCTTGAACGCCGTTTCCCAAGACAGCCCGTTTCCCGAAACCGCCACATTGCCATCGACGTACATCGTCGGAGCGGGGTCGGCCAACAGCCGTCCGCATGTTGAAACGACCACCAGACCTGCCGTCATCGTCATTTTCACTGACTTTTTCATCATTTTCA
>CAZUAY010000331.1:0-3891 GCA_964618405.1 uncultured Lentisphaerales bacterium | reverse complement strand
GCACGGCGGCTCCACGCCGTGCCGAAATCGACCCCACAGCCCCGGGTCGATGCGTCGATTTCTTCTCCTCAAAATAAAAACGGCGGAGTGCAAAGCACTTCGCCGTTTTCGTTAAGACTTTAGTGAAATCTTATTCGTTCTAAGGAGCATCATCACCCTTAGCGAAACTTTCATCCGATGCATAGATCTTAATGATCTTCACCTCATTGGCATCAGTCGGAACCGGCATCGCCAATTTGATGAATCCAGCATCTTCATCAGCCGGACTTGCCAATACGCTAACGGCACCAGCTGTCAATGACGTCGGGTTCGGACCAGCGAACACCGTATAGTACAGCCCTGATTTAGGAGCAACGGTGAAGGAAATGCTCTTCACTCCGCCAATATCTTTCACTTCCGCTGCCTTGTTTGCGCCGATTGTAGTAGCGGCAGGAGCGGCCAAGCCCGTTGTCAACGTCTGAGTACCGTAGTAGCCGATAATGCTATACGTTCCAGCGGGAAGACCAACCGTGCTGAAAGACACATTGCCCGTTGCGGTACGGATGCTTCTGACATAACCGTTGGGACCTGTCATCTGAACATACCGAATAGCCTCGCCGCTATTCGTCGCGTCAAACGTCGCGTTAACGACCCCTGATCCCTCTACAACCGTGCCGCCAGCTCCGTGCGTACCGTCTGTATCCACACCACCGCTGCCGAAAACAGAAGTAACCGTCTTACCAACAAAGTTGTCAAGATAGCCTGTTCCCATGAAAGAGACGGAGGTTACCTTGGTCGCAGATGCTCCGGAAGCCATCACAGGAAATGTATAAACTCCGTCTTCACTCATCTTGGTGCCACCAGAATCACCCACATAGAAGGAAAGCATATTCGGGGTAGCGTCGTAGTCGATCTCAATTCGCAGATGAATCCAAGTCATGTCGGAAACCGGCACGCCCTGAAGTTTAACCCACTTGCTACCTGCTCCTCCGTCGCCTACATGTGCATAGAGGTAAGAGACCGATTCTGAGACATTCGTCATGAACACTTCTGTCTGCGCATCGCCGACTGAAGTAGCTGGCGCATCCTCAGATCCGATCATGTAGACATCGGCATCCAGAAGCACACGGTTTCCGACTGCATTGGTTGGCGTCCAGATCAGCGAACCGCCTAAACCATTGATCCTACCGACATTGCTTGCTGTTTGATTGGTCATGGTGGAGGCGTCATCACCAGTTTTGGACCAAGCACCGTCGGTTTTTGAGATGCCCGCTAGAACTGCGTTAGCAGTATAACCAGTTTCGAAGTTGACTTCGAACCAAGCGTTGGTCTTTGTCTCAGCCGAAGCCGTCGACAAACCAATGGCTAGCATGATAGCCACAGCCATGATTTTGTGCGTTATTTTCATTGTTGTGATACTCCCGTTTTTGTTTTTCAGAGATGAGGTTTCCTGTTTCAAGACATAACTCTTCCCATTTGTTGTCTTAGATATTACTGCTATACGTTACGCAAGTCCAGCAAAATAATTTAGAATTTTTCCTTTTTTTCCTTTTTCTTTGACAGAACAATTAAACGATGCGCTGTAAATTGCTGGATAACTTCTTCCTAAGCCGGTCTACAAAGGCTACTCTTCGACGTTATGGTGCTGGTACGGAGAATCAGCGATAACCTTTGTTGCGATGTTGGATGGCACGACGTCATACCGAGAGAACTTCATCTCGAAAGAGGCCTGACCTCCGGTTATCGAACGCAATTCAGCTGCGTAGCGGAAAATTTCCGCGTGAGGGACGTCGGCAAGAATCACCTGTACGTCATCCTCGGTTTCATAGCCGAGTACGCGACCGCGCTTATGGGTCAGATCTCCTGTTACCGCGCCCATGTACTGCTCAGGCGTGAAAATGCGCACGCTCATAATGGGTTCAAGCAGCACGGGCTTGGCTTTTGAAAGCGCTTCGCGCAATGCACCCGAGCCCGCAATCTTAAACGCAATTTCAGAGGAATCGACATCATGGAAAGAGCCATCGTAGACCTTGACCTTGACGCCAACGACGGGATAGCCGGCAACAGCGCCATGCAACATGCGCTCGATAACACCTTTCTCAATGGCAGGAATGAAATTCCCTGGGATTGACCCGCCGACAGTCTCGTTCGCAAACCACTTGTCATCACCTTCCTGCAGGGGTTCTACCTTCAGATACACTTCGCCGTACTGGCCGCGGCCACCGGATTGCTTCTTGTGTTTGTACTTCCCCTCACCCTTGCCGGTCACCGTTTCTCGGTAGGCGATCTTAGGCGTGCTGAGCGTGACGCCCACATTGTACATTTGCTTGAGCAGGTGAACGGTCGCATCAAGATGGACGTCGCCGAGTCCTTTCAAGATCGTTTCATGTGTTTCAACATTACGCTCAATCTGAAGCGTCGGATCCTGCTCGAGCATGCGTTGTAACGCAGGGCCTAACTTATCATCATCGGCTTGCGAAGCTGCCGTAACGGCAGCGAACATCACCGGATCGGGGAACTTCACCGGACGCGCCTTGAACGTAGACCCGATAGCGCAAAGCGTATCACTCACCTTAGTCGCCTTGAGCTTCGGGATCGCAACAATATCACCCGAGGTGGCAACTTGAACGGGCGAATATTTTTTCCCGCATGGCGTCAGTAAAGACGAAACTTTCTCTCGGCCCGAATTCGTATTCTCAACTTCAGTATCGGCTTTCAACGTGCCGGAGAGAACCCGGACATAGTTCATTTGTCCCACGAAACTATCCGAAACGGTACGCCAAACCAACCCAGCAAACGGCGCATCCGGCGATGGGTTGATCTCCTTGCCATCCGCATCGGTGCGTGTCCTTTCAAGTGGATTCGCCATGTAACGGACGACGACGCTGAGCAATTCGTCTACGCCAGCACCCGTGAGCGGAAAAACAGGAAGAATGGGGATGAAGAGCCCTGATACGGCAGCCTTATCAAGCCCGATGGCAATATCCTCAGGCGACAAGGTGCCCTCCATCAGATACTTCTCCGTATACTCATCGCAACTCTCCGCCGCACGCTCGGTCAGTTGACTTCGGGCAAACTCGGCCGCTTCCTGGTAAATCTCTGGCACCTGATCTGAAAATACATCCGCAACGCTTTTGCCATCGACGGAAGGATAAGCAATAGGAATGCACCCAATTCCAAAGGCTCCACGAATCGCTTCCACAACCTTTAGGTAATCGGTGTTGTCCTTGTCGAGCCCCGTGACGACGACCGTACGCGCAAGAACACCCGTCTGTTTAAAGCACTTCCAAGCACGCCGGGTACCGACCTGAATGCCGCCAGACGCATCAACCGTGAGCAAACCCGCATCCGCAGCGCGGCATGCTGAACGGAGCTGGCCATAAAAATCCATGTAGCCCGGCGTATCGGTAAAGAAAACATTGTAGGTCTTACCATCAGGAAGACTGTATTTCGTATTGAACGTCGCTGAAAATAGCGAAATTTTGCGTGACTTCTCCTCTTCTGTGTAGTCCGACACACTGGATCCGTTCGCCACTGATCCGAGACGGTCATTGAGCCCAAGCTTGAATGCCAGAGCATCGGTAATCGCTGTTTTCCCCGAACCACTGTGGCCGGCAAAAACAAAATTGCGAACATTTGAAACAGGTATGTCGTACATAGTTTATAGATCCAATTCTGTAACGGAAGTTACGTTGTGTCCCAAAAAACATGAAGCGTCAGACCCTCGCGGGCCGCAAAGCCTCATCCGATTAACTACGCCTGAGTATTACATAAAATACCATGGGAATTCAACTGCAAAATGTAATCGGTCAGGCACAGGGGGCTGTGCGTGACCGATTAAGTCGCTAGTCGCTAGTGGCTAGTAGTCCGTGCCGGAAGTCTTGCCTTATTTTTCAGAAATCTATAATCGCA
>CAZUAY010000330.1:0-3896 GCA_964618405.1 uncultured Lentisphaerales bacterium | reverse complement strand
GGAACGGAGCACGGACATTCCTGTCCGTGTGCGAAAACGGGTTGGAAAACCCGTTCCCCGTTGGCTTCGCAAAACCCGTTCCCCGTTTGGATACGCGCAGAACGAAGCACGGACATTCCTGTCCGCGTGCGATGCGGAGCTCCTATAAAAACGGCGCGACGTATAAACGGCAAAGCCTCAAACCCAACAAGACTGCGCAGGTACTCCTGAAGTTCTTCATCGCCTTCTGCCATTTCGAAAGAGCGCTGTTGGAGCGTATCGAAGCTCTTCCCTGACGGACAAATCATTAGGCAGGTGAGGAGGCCTCCCATGCTATGTCCGACCATTACCATGTCGTTCCACGCCTTTTACTCACAAAACCGCCCCGCCGCAAACGCGGCATATTCACAAGGCCTCGATACTGTGCATTTTGCTAATAAATCATGGCTACAAGATTAACCGGATGCAGTAGCGGAGAGAAGTAGCGAGTCGAGAGTTGCGGGTTGTGAGATTTAATAAATTCGTAGGTAACTTTATTGTAAACAAAAATCTCGGCGCGACGCAGGGCATCTGCTTCAAAATAAACACGAGCTTCGTAGGCCACATGTCCGAGAAAGCGCAAGTGCTTTGCATCGCTTGACATGGCAGGTCATCCAGTGAGACATCTTTGCTCGAGTGGAATAAAATTTTTCGGATGATATTTCATTTCTTGGAGTCTCCATGTACTAGGGATATTTAGTTTTCCAAGCAGCGACTCGGGTCTGCACATTCGAAATAACATTTTCAGCAAAAAACCAAAAGTCATTCATGTGTAGAACGCCCTTGCCTACATAGCTATGGGCGTCCCATGCGCTGTTGGACGGCAAGTCTACGACCAAAACACCCTTCTCCGTATCGATCTGTGCGGCGCAGAAGTTTGCCTTCCGACCGTGTCGTCTCGCGGGGTTGAGCTCGCGATAGTTGTAGAAAACGGCTCCGATGTTTTGTCCTTTTTCGGCTGGGGTTTCATCCGTACGCCAGTTGAGCGGATTGATAACAAAGCCGTCTTTCATGGCGTATACCGGATTCTCTGCGTCGGGCGTTTGTGTGTTCCAGCCGATAATCACGGCGATGTCTTTTTCGCCTGATGCAGGAAGGATGCCGCGCCCAGCGAAGTCGTTTTTAATTTTTTCTGGCGTGGTTGCCGGCAAGCCGAGCAGATAGGCCGCAACAAAGCCGTGGGCTTCCGTTATCTCTGGGCAACGCTGGATCACTTCGTAGAGGTTTCGGGCACCTTGGCTGTGACCGAAGAGGACAAAAGGGCGGCCTTGATTCCAATGTTTGAGGTAGTAGCGGAAGGCGTCGGTTGCATCTTGCATGCCGACCTCGAGGTAGTTCGCATAGTCTTTCTCTCCGCGCAGGTGGTCCATGCTGCGGTGATACTCGAGTTGTCGTACAAACGGTGCGAAGGGACGCGTGTTTTTGAAAAGCTCGATCTGTGCCGTAGCGAACCCGATGGTCTTGTGCGAAACCTTCTCATCGCCCATATCCATAAGCGGTTTTGTCTTATCGGCCGTTAACGTGGGGTAGATGTAGAAGAGGTCGCAGGGCTTATCCGAAAGATCGGCTGCTGATTCGTTGACGATCCAGTTTTCACTTCGCGCATAATCGAGAGGTCTGACTTGTAATGGTTCGCCCATTGCGGCGGCTCCTATTGCCGCGATAAACGGCATCACTATTCTTTTCAATGCTAAACGTCTAACGATCAGTGGGGTTGCTTTGAAATTGGTTTAAGTCTAGCAAAAAAGAGCTCAAGGGTACACGAAAAAGACCTATCTTTGCGTCACGTCCTGATCGGAGGCCCCGAGGGGAAAATTACAATCGCTAGTCGCTAGTCATGAGTTGCTAGACGTTTTTTTTCGCTGGACAATGCGACCGCGACAATGCTATGCTTCGAATGAATTAGATTTGTTTATAGGTAGGCGTTCACGGAACTGGCCGCTCTTCCCAGGGCGCGGTTTCTCGGGTTCTCGGACTACCGCCGCGACTACCACCCCGGGCACGGACAGTGGCTCGACCTCCCAGCCCTCGACCGTCTGGCCGCGGCGCTGGGGGATGCCATCGATGCGGTGACGCTCGACACCGTTTCCGTTTCGCCTGCGGAGGCAGCTGCCGTCCTGGTGCGCGTGCTACGCAACTTTCGGGAAACGGGCACCTGGCCGGAGCACATCGCCGTGCGCAGCGTGATCGGCCCCACCCGGGAATCCGATGCCGGGATCCCAGCGGGACGCCTGCCTGCCGAAGGCTTGCTCGAGGGTCTGCGGGATCTGGACCGTGCGCTGGACGACGACGGATGCCTGCCCGCGGACATCGCGGTCGGCGGCCACCGGCTCGGTCCTGGGCAATGGTTGCAAGCCCTCGCGCGCCTGTATCGGACGCTGCGTTCCGACGCAAGAACGCCGCTGGAAATCGACTGTCCTGCGGATACGATGCCTGCCATCGCGGACGATCCGTTCTTTCGGCAGACGGTGTTCACGCGTCCGATCTACCCGGTTGGGTTTACCGGCGAGCGCATCTGCCGCCTGAGCCGCCTGCAGGCCTGGTCGTGGAAACCGGCGATCCCGCGTAAGGCTTCGGACGGATCGGACGGATCGGACGGATCAGACGGATCAGACGGAACCACATTGTTCGATAGAGCGAAAGGATCAACAGGATGAGAAAAACAGCAAGAGTTGCCGCAGTATCCACTGCCGTGGCGTCATTGGTAGTCGGTGGGCTCTCGGCGCGTGCTCAAAACCCCGACATCCAGTCCGGCGAGATTGCGGAACCGCTGGTTGCGAATCCCAGGGCGGCCGCAGAGGTGCGGCGCGCACTTCCTGAAATCGGCGGGCGCGACTTTGCGCTCCTCCTTTCCGATCGGTTCCACCTGCTCAAGGGCGTCGGCGAGGAAGAGTTCGTCCGGGAGGCGGGGTGGCTGATCAGCACCGACTTGGTTCGTGACGGCAAGTTCTCCTATTCGGACTACCGTCAGGAAAAGCCGGTGCGCAAGGTCGCGATCGGCGAGATCGAGATCCACCAGCGCGATGCGGGTGTGAATACCGCCTTGCGGTCGACCTTCTCGATCTCGTCCAGCGAGCCGACCACCGTGATGGACGGCATCGCAAATCTCAACGACGGCAACAAGGCCACGTTCGCGTTCATCCTCGGCGATCCTCGCGATGCGTTGAAGCGCTATCGGGGCGTCCCGTTCGAGATCAGGATTGCGCTGCCCGACAGCGAGCCGCTGTCCTTGATCAAGCTGCATACGGGATACGGCGGGGCGTTCGTCCTCGAGGAGGTCACGGTTCTCGACGCAACGGGCGGCATTATCCGGCCGACCTCGTTTCGTGCGGAAAACGGCGTCGTGACCGCAGAGTTTACCGACGCGCCCTCCTCCGGAATCGTCAGACTCCAGTGTCTTTCGCCGCGGGCGAAGGTCGCGATGACCTTGGGGTATCCGGAGGCCCTGGACCTCTATGCGAAGGCCCCGACGCCCGTCATCGTTGATCACGGCCCCCTGCGCATGAACACTGGGCAAATGCTCGGTCTTGAGCCGGACAACATGGACATGGATTCCATGCGGACGATCGCCGCGATGTTCGGCGACCACCTGGTCGGTTTCGAGATGGGCGAATACGACTCCAACTTCTACCAGGTTCGCGCCATGAAGGGCAATTTCAACCGCCCGGACCTAGCGAAATACGTGCCGTTGCACGACGATGACCAATACGACGCCGAACGGAACCTGCGGCGGAACTTCGAGATGCAGCGGAGCTTTTGTCCCGAAGAGCTGAAGCCGTTCGGGCACTCGGGCGGACTGAAGACCGCTCAATATGGCTACGAGTGGGGCGGCGCGGCGGCGGTCACGCAGTACGCCTCCGAACGGACGACGCTGAACA
>CAZUAY010000329.1:0-3898 GCA_964618405.1 uncultured Lentisphaerales bacterium | reverse complement strand
TTATTGCGACAACTGGGTTGATAGCACAGCAGAGCAGATCTCAGGCGTCACCCCCGCAAAATACTTTCACCCCCTCCCCCCGATGGCTGACCGATCCGTCTGATCCGTCCGATCCTAATCCAAATCCGTTCCATCAAAGACATCTCGCATTCGTAATTCATAATTCGTAATTCGTAATTTCTTATTTCGCGACTAACGACTCGCAACTGTTCTCCCGCTGTTGTATACTCTCATCATTAAGGAATGGCAATGAGACTGAATTTTATTGTAGGCAATAGACTAGAAACGTTAGCAGGAACACTTGCTGATCGTCTGAGGAGACGTCCGCCAGATTCGACTCCGTTCGAGCGCGAGGCGATTGTGGTCATGAATCCGGGCAACGCGACATGGCTCACGCATGAGCTGGCGCAAAGCATGGGCGTCTGCGCGAACATCGAGTTCATCACGCGGGGTGGATTTTGGAACCGCGTGATTCCGGGCATGGAGGAGTCTGCCAAACATTTCAACCCGAAAGTCATGTCGTGGCGCTTACTGAAAATGCTGGCCGACTCCACCGTCGACGATGAAGCCCTCAAGGCCTACCTGCGTGGTGCTGAGGGCGTCTCGCGTGCGCATTTCGAATTAGCGTCCGAGATTGCGAACATCTTTGATGTCTACCAAGTCTATCGCGCCGATGTCATGCGCGCCTGGGCGACCCACAAAGACGCACGGCCCGAAGTTGAAGAGGCCACGCATGCGCAGTGGCAGAAAAAGTTGTGGCAGAGTCTACACACGGCCACGGGTGGAAAATCGCCAGCCGAGTTGTTCTGTGATTTTCTCGATGGTAAACTGGATGCTGAGGCGGAGAAGAAAGCAAAGGAAGCCTTTCCCACCAAGCGGGTGTTCGTCTTCGGTATCGGCACGATGCCGCCGCTTCAAGTCGATCTCTTCCGCAAGCTGGCGACTTTCATCGATGTACAATTTTTCTACCTCAATCCTTGTCGCGAATTCTGGGGTGACAACACGAGCGAGCGGCAGGCGATCTGGCGTAAGCGGCACGGTGAGGACTCTGCCACGAAGATGGGCAATCAACTTCTCACATCACTGGCTGAATCGGGCAAAGCACTTTTTAATCAGTTGCTCGATCTTGAAGAATATGGGGATGTCGAGGAGTTGTGGGATGAGGCCGAATCGAACACGGTTCTCGACGAACTTCAATCGGCGATTCTCGATAACAACGATCCGGACTTGAGCGAGCACAAGGCGGATGATTCGCTTGTGCTGCACATCTGTCATAGCGAAATGCGCGAGATGGAAGTTTTGCGTGATGATATCCTGCGTCACCTCGATGCCGAGCTTGCGAAAGGTGCGTTGCTGGAGCCGCACGACATTGTGGTGATGGCTCCCGATATTTCAAAGTACGCGCCTGCGATTGATGCCGTGTTTGGTCTCTGGAATACGAAGCATCATGACCACGGTTTTTTGCACTACTCCATCACCGACCGTACCCACGCCGAGGAGAGTCAGCTTGCGAATGCTTACAAGATGTTGCTGTCGCAATGGCGGGGGCGCATGAAGTTCAACGAGTTTCGCGAACTGCTCTCGTTCCGTGCGATCTGGGATAAACTCGGCATCGAGAATGAAGCGCATCGTGATCTCGTGATGCAGCATCTCTACGACAGCGGGATCCGCTGGGGCTGGGATGCAGAGCATCGCCGCAAATTAAGCGGCGTTGGCTTTGAAGAGAATTCGTGGGTGCAAGGACTCAACGCGCTGGCCCACGCTTACGTCATGGGAACCGATTTTGCCGGTGGCCACGACGGCACCGAGATGAACGATGCCATTGGGCGCACACTGGGCGCAGTCGCCGACCTTGCCACACGCGTCTATGCTCTCGGTGAGGCGCTTGCGACACCCAAGACGCCGGAGGAATGGAGCAAGCTTTTACTCGCGATGATTGACGATTTCCTGGCGACGGATGGCCCCAGCATGCGAGATGCCGAGATGCTCAGAAAGTCGATTTCTGAATTCAGCGTTGCGTCTGCCGATGCCGATGCAGAAGCGCTCTTGCTTCCGTGTGAAATCATGACAGCGTATCTCGACGGTGCCTTGTGGAGCGTCGCCAATGCTGGCCGCTTCCTTGCCGGTGGCATTACTTTCTGTCGGCTGCAACCCTTGCGCAACATCCCCGCGAAATACATTTGGATCGCAGGAATGAACGACAATGAATATCCGCGACGCGACAAGCGGCGTAGCTTCGACTTGCTGAAGAATACGAAGCGTCCGGGCGACCGCTCAGATCGCGACGATGATTGCCAGCTTCTCATCGAGGCGATGCTTTCGGCGCGTCGCTATTTACGTTTCTCTTACGTCGGTAGCAATGCGCACGACAACAAACCGATTCCCCCTGGCGTACTGCTCAATGAAATCCGAAGCGAATTGGTTGCGGCATTTGGCATGGATAACGAAGCCGTCATTTCAGGAAAGTCCGTGGCAGGGTTCGAACTCCGCCACCCCTTGCATCATTTCGCTCCCGAGTATTTTGAGGAGAGAGGCTTTTGGCGGAAAGCAGAGACGCAAGCGTTGTGGCGGAATTTGTCGCAGGAAGAGTTCGCTTCAGCCGAGACGCTCTGTCGTTATCGAACTCAACTTGGTGCAAGTGCAGCTTTGAGCGAATTTAAGGAGGCCGAAGGAAAGGGCATTTTCGAGAAGCTGACTCCAGGATGCACAAGCGACTGTGACTATCTTTCCAAGGACGAAATTTCCCTCGATGATCTTGTGCGCTTCTGGGGAGCACCTGCTGCGACGTGGCTGAGAAACGTGTTGAAGATTTACAAGCAAGGCGGTCGCACAAGCTACAGCGATGATGAGCCTGTGACACTCGATGGGCTCGATCAATATTCTTTGTTAGACACAATTGTCCGGAAGTTTATCGACGCCGGTTGTCCGGACGATGCATGGCTTGCGAGGCCTGAACTGGTTTCGGAATGCGTCGCGATTTTTCGTCGAAACGGCAAGCTACCCGTGGGCGTGCGCGGCGAGCAAATGATCAGCAAAACGGTTGAAGGTTTTGGCGAGCTGGCGGGACGCATCAGAACTGCATTCGCAGGGTGGACGCCGATTGAAGCGGTGTCGGTGCGCGAGACCTTTGGTGACAAAGTTCTTGTTGGGAAAATCGGCAATCTCTTTACGAACGGAAACGAAGTGCGGATGATGTCGGTGCGTCCCAGTTCGCTTAAACTAAAAGTTTGGATGGAGCTTTCCATTCAAACGGCCCTGTTAGCTTTTGCTGAAATGAACGGGGCGAAGTTGCCCCTCGGCCCATCGATTACGGTTTGCAAAGACTGCGTGATACAGTCCGAGCCACCAACGGATAGCGCTCGCGCCAGAGAGATAGTTCAACTCTATTTAGACGACATGATGGCCGCGATGGCCGCCGATCCTGAGCCCCTGCTGTTGATCGCGGACAAGACCTCACTCGCAGGTTATCGTGAGAAGGGCAAAGACACCGAGCCTCCAGAAGTTCTGCTGCAGAGAAAACTCAAAAAAGTCTGTGAAGCTTGGCGCATTCCATTCAGCGATTATCCCGGCGACTGCGGCGAGGGTGCCAATAGCATCTTGTATGGCGAGAATCTCACCGATGCTTTTCTGAATCGAATGCTCGCCGCCTGCGATAAGTATTTGTGTTATGCAGAAGAAGTGAAGGTGTAACACCATTTACGAATTTAGATGGCTGAAAGTTTAGGGCCGAGTTTCATGGTTAATGGTTAAGAGATGAGGTGCAAAGGTTTTTTCTTCGGCATCGTTTTGAAGCATGAGGAGAGACGGCTTGTCGGGACGACTGCGCCCCACCTTGAGCTTCGCGAGACGGCTTGTCGGGACGACTGCGCCCCACCTTGAGCTTCGCGAGCAGATGGAG
>CAZUAY010000328.1:0-3907 GCA_964618405.1 uncultured Lentisphaerales bacterium | reverse complement strand
GATTTGAGTGTTGGCTGTTGGAAATTGAGAGTGCAAAGAACTCAGAATGTCTAGCGACTATCAACTCGCGACTCGCAACTGTAATCGGGCAGTCAACGGGGGTGAGGTCAAGGCCTGTTCTTTGGGGCTTTCCACTCAAACCCCGTCGACTGACCGATTACCGTTGGAAACTTTCCGGTGCTTGTGCGTAGCGGTTGTCCTGTGTTAAACTTTCCCCATGAAGATAAAACCGGAATTCAAACGCTTTTGCGATAAGCTACCCGATTTGTTCACCTTCGTGAGCGGAAGGCCCGTCGTGAGCCGTGCCGACTGGGCAGAACGACGCAAGGAGCTTCGAGCCATTCTAGAACGCGCCTGTTATGGTGTCATGCCGCCACCGCCATCGCAACGTCCGCGTGTGCAGAGTACGGTTTCCGGCGTTGCCGTGATGGTCTCAGGCGCGCGAATTGCAGAGGTTACCCAGTATCTCTCGAGGCCTTATTCGGATAGCGATTTTGCCATCAACTTCGAGTTTTATACGCCAACAGGGGATCACGCTCGAAAAGAGCTTCCTGTGATCATCTGCGGCGATGGATGCTGGCAACGGGTCACACCCGAGTTTGTCGCGCTGGTGACATCACGGGGCTATGCGCTCTGCGTTTTCAACCGATGTGTGGTCGTTCCCGATTTTAGCGTGGATTCAAAGCAGCACGGGCTTACGGTGCCCCCGAGGAATTCCCCCCTTCAGGTGCGGTATCCGGATAGCGATTTCGGTGCGATTTCTGGCTGGGCATGGGGTTTTAGCCGGGTGATGGACGCTCTTGAAACGCTCGAGGGTGTGGACCTGGGTCGCGTGGCCGTGTGCGGACATTCCCGCGGGGGTAAGGCGTCGTTGCTTGCCGGTGCGTTAGACCGACGATTTGCGGCCATCTTCACGAACGGCTCGGGCTCCGGAGGCGCGGGGAGCTGGATGTTTCAGGCAGAGGGTTCGGAACCACTCAAGACGATCACAAGCGCATTCCCGACGTGGTTTGGAAAGGCCTTTTCGGCTTATGCCGACCAAGAAGGCTCGCTACCTTTCGACAGCCATTTTCTCAAGGCACTTTGTGCGCCGCGCCCCTTGCTTTCCAGCGATGCGCTCGGTGATTTGTGGGCCAACCCCGCTGGGGCGTGCATTACGCATGCGGCTGCTCGTGAGGTCTATCGTTTCCTTGGATGCCCCGACTCCTTTGCGGGCATGCATTTCCGAAACGGTGGGCATGGTCACCTTCTCTCTGACTGGACGGTTATGCTGGATTATTGCGAGGCATGCTTCTACGGGAAGCCCATACCTTGGGATCCGCTTTATGTGCCCTACGAAGGGTTGCCGACACCCTTTGACAAGAAACCGTCGGAAAGCAAAAATTAATTATGCAGACTCTTGATTTAAACGGTGTGTGGACTCTTCATGGGCCCGTGGGTGGCGAGGTTGCTAGCCTCGATGCCGAAGTGCCCGGTGGCGTTCACCCCGCGTTGATTGCTGCCGGCTTGATTCCTGATCCCGGCATCGGCGATAATGCGCAGGATCTCACGTGGGTGGGCGAGACGGATTGGACGTTCGAGAGACCGTTCGATGCGGATGCCGCCTTGCTGGCACATGCAATCATAGATTTAGATTTTGATGGCATCGACACGGTCTCGGACGTGTTCGTCAACGACGTACTGGTGCTTCGAACGGATAATATGTTCCGAAGCTGGAGCGCGGACGTTAAGGATGTGCTCCGTGAGGGAGCCAACGTGTTGCGGGTGGAGATCAAGTCGCCGTTACGGTCCCTTGAAAGTGGTAAATTGCGAAAGGCCCGCTATGGCTTTGGTTCTGATTATAGCCCGAAGTGCGTGACGGCGGGGGTCTGCCGTCCCGTTCACCTTCGCGCGTGGAATGAGGCCCGGATCTGCGATCTGGGGCTTAGCCAGCGGCATGAAGAGGGGAGTGTGACGCTCCTCATGGGCGGCTGGATCGAAGTGGCGGGTGAGGATTTTAGCGGATTCAAAACGGCGTTCGTCATTCTTTCGCCTGAGGGTGAAGAAATTTGGCGCGGCGAGGGCGAGATGCTCGATGGAGGGGACGGTTCGTTTAACGGCCATGTGACGCTCGACTCTCCGCAGCTTTGGTGGCCGCATGGCATGGGAGAACAACCGCTCTACACGATCATGAGCGTGTTGTGCAACGCGTCGGGAGCTGAATTGGAGCGGATCACGCGGCGCATCGGACTGCGAACGCTGGGCGTTGAGACGGATGCGGCGGGCGTCTCTCGGATGATGTGCAACGGACGTTTTGTGTTTTTGAAAGGTGGCGTTTGGATTCCCCCGGGGCTCTTCCCTTCGCATGTGATGCCGGACGACTACGTCTTTCTCGTCGGCAGTGCCGTTGAGGCCGGGCTGAATTCGCTGCGCATCTGGGATGGCGGAACCTTTGAGGATGAAGCTTTTTGGGACACCTGCGATGAAAACGGCATTATCGTGACGGGCATTGCGGCGATGTTTTCCGATTCGGATGACGATGATGATGAAGACGATGTGCGTGCGATGTATCGGCCCTTCCACCACGCCTGCCTTCCGGATAGCTTATTGACGGAGCCGAGTGAAGAGAATGGACTCAGGATCCTTCGGACACACATTTCCTATCCTCATCCCGACACGCTTGAGGCCTGTGTCTCAGAGCGGGATCGAAATATTACTGGCCAAGCGATGGAATCCCGAGTTGCGGGCCGCGGTGGTGCAACTGGGCTCGTTAGTGCGTTGGCGGCCCAATGGCCGCTGCCGTCCAGCTTTCGCGATTGGGTCTGGCTCAGTCAGATCGCGCATGGGGTTGAGGTTTGTGCCGACATTAGGGCCAAGCGCCGCGACCCATCCTGCAGTGGCGTGATGTGGGAGCCCTTTGCGAGCTGTTGGGCAATCGCCGATGGTTCATCGATTGATAGTCAGGGGCACTGGAAAGCGCTCCAGTACATGGCGCAGTCGGCTTTTGCGAGTGTGTTGATCTCGGGCGTTGTCTGCGAGTCCGGCGCTGTCGAAATTTATCTTTCAAACGCGAGTCCCAAAACCGGTTCGCTTAAAGTTGAGTGGCGAGCAACAACGCTGAGTGGCCTTGTGCTCGATGAAGGGGATGTCGACTGCAGTTGTCCGGGAGGCGAATCGGCGCTTGTCTTGCGCCTCAATGTTTCGTCACTTCTCCACCAGTATTCGCGAGAGGACGTCATGATATGGCTGACCGCTGTGGACGAAGAGGGCTTTACGCTGTCGAAAAACCACGTGTTGTTTGCTCCGCCGAAACACCTTGCGCTCGCTGATCCCCATGTCGCTGTTGATATTGATGACACCCTTTCATTCGAGGGTGAGGAAGCATTTAAGGTGACGCTTTGCTCGACGAGCCCAGCCTTCTGGGTGTGGCTTGATATCCCCAGCGAGGAGGCTCAGTTTAGCGATAATTTTGTTTGTCTTGAACCCGATGAGACTGTCGAAATATATGTCTCGCCCGTGAACCGCATGACCCAGTTTTCGTTCCGTAACCGGCTCAAAGTCAGAAGCCTTTACGATGTGAAGCGCGCGGGAAGTTGCTAATTGAGAGTGGCGAGTGGTGAGTGGCGAGTGGCGGTTTTCGTCGATGTGTCGATGTGTCGATGTGTCGATGTGTCGAACACTCGCAACTTCTCCCCTGTGGCTGGCCTCGATGAGGCCGGTGCGGTCCGCGATCACCGATCGCGGCTACAGGCTCGCAACTCACAACTCGCAACTCGCAACTCACCACTTCTCCCCTACAAGAATTAGATCCGTCCGATCTGTCTGATCCGACGGATCTCCTAAAAAAGGCACAAAAGCGGGCTTGAGAGTCCCTTTTTTACGACGGATTCGCTATTTTATTTTCGCCCAAGGGGTTTTTGCCTCAACT
>CAZUAY010000327.1:0-3918 GCA_964618405.1 uncultured Lentisphaerales bacterium | reverse complement strand
CACGAAATCTCTCCTCGGGGTTTTAAGAAATACCGAGCTTTCTGAATCCGACTACCGTTTTTTTTACAGTGATTTTCGAGTCAAACAAAAAGCGATACCGTCGGGTTGGTTAGTGGAATACAATTCTGACTTGCGCATTTCAGCTTTGGAGTGCGGCTCAGATTATTTCGCCTTATTATCACCCGGCAATAAGTATATTGCCATGACACCTGATTTATGCGACGCCGAATTGCTACTGACATTCGGCATCAATTATTCGATGTCGAAGCGGTTTGATCTGCTGATCTGTTTCCGCTATGATCTCGAAACTCGGCAAGGAGAAGCCCTGCGTTTGTGCAAGGCTAACGAGCAGGCACCCATGCGGGTCGAGTACGGAAGCATTGCTGACAACCGGTTTTCTGCCGAGCAAACCCAAAACATCGTGATCGACAAAGCGCTTTTCTTGCAGCCCATGCCCTTGCGTTTGCAGTTGCAAGGATGCCAGCTACGATTGAACTTTCTAGATCGCGAATGGGACTTTACGACTCAAACGGAAGCTCGTCCCGGTAAATTTGCCCTCAGCCGTGGGCACTTTTTCGGTATTTTGACGATCTCGGCGTTTGAACTCCGCGTACCTCGTTTACCAACGTGTCTCCAAAACAAGGAGTTTACGGTCACCTTGCCGACAGAACCGACGCTGTATCCGATACGTGTCCATGTGCAACTACGGGATTTCGGAGATTGCTGTGAGGCAGAGCTCTGCTTCGAAGGCGGCGTGCCAGAGACACCCATTGGAGAAGGCACATATCATGAAATGCGAGCGGATATTTTGACACGCCCTTATTTTAAAGTTATCGATGCTGTGGGACAAGAAAAACATACACTTTTAGACGACCAATTGGTCTTGGTCGTCAATGAGCTGGCACCTCCTGAATTTTATGAGGTCTTACACACGCGGCCAGAATGGCCCTTACGCCGAACCATCAATTTCCAGAAGCCATCCGCAAAATATAGTCTAGCGGTCGGAGCCGATGAATATAAACACAACACTGTCCAAACCAAGGCCCAGACACCTAGCGAAACCGTCTTCAGTCCGGAAGGGATTGTTGAGTACTCTGGCCAGGGGATCAGTGATAAGCAAGTGAAAATCGACTTCTTCAGCCAGCCAGATAAAGAAATCGTTGCTTGCTTGCCAAAAAATGATCCCCGTTATCAGCAGGCCCTCGCGTTCACTCGAAATAATCATTACTTTTTGGAGGGTGAAAAAATTCATTTCCAGATTGAAATCATCGGCAGTCAAGAAGTTCCAGAAGCTTTCACATTGACGCTTGAAAATGCCTTTTTGGAAACACTCCGCTCGGTTAATTTTGAAGTGCAAAAAGAAACGCGCCCGATGGGTCCTCTTCAGCTAACGGTCGTGGTCTGCCGTTGCGACGTGTTGAGTGATTTAGCCCCTGGCGTTTACCATTTGCGTTGCCAGAGTCGGGATGCCAGTGTCTCGGCTGTCGAAGACTACTGTGCGTTTGAGGTGATGAGTCGAGATCCAAAGGCGTTGCCACCTCCATTATTATCCGGCTTACCGTTTTTATACTCGAGTCGGACAGAAACGCGCGGTTTGGAAACGGATGCCTTTGATCCTTGGCGTGGCACGAGTGTCGATGAAGGGCATTATATTGCTGCTGCAAGTTTTCTTCCGAAATGCGCCCGCGACAAGCAAATCGCTCCGACGGTGCATGCGTATCAGCGAGAATGGTTCCTTTGGTTGGGTTTCCGTTGTGCGACCAAACCCCTGCTCGCCGATAATCATGATTTGATCGCTCAGGCTGATTACATCAGTATCACCCATGAGATCCCAATCATTACTTTGCTATGGCGTCATCACTACAGCGGAGATTTTCTGAAGGTTGTCGTGGAATTTCTTCGACAAACCGGCGACACCCGTTTCCCGATCCAGGAGATTGAAGAGGCAGGTAGACGAGGAGAAGTCTTTGATCGGCAGTACTTTACGTTTCTAGCTCAGGACTACTGGCCCCAATGGCTCGATTTTGCGAATCAAAAACTCTATGAACAACGCCAACGGCTTCTGAAACAATTGCGAACCCTTTCCCCCAAGATTCGTTTTGCAAATTACGGGCCCGCACATATTTACGTGGGAGCTTACAAAGGTCAGGAATTCGTTCGATATCTTGGAAACGCCCATTTGACACCGGATGAACAAGGCTTCTGGCAATATGAAGATTATCCGATGGCTTGTCGTTATGGCATTGAACGCAGTACCTATTTCCTGACTGCGGCTCTAATGGCCTTGCCTGAACATCGGATTTACCCAGAAATCTACACCTACAGTGTGCAAGGATGCCCCGATGGCGCTGTCTATTACGCCTATCCTCCTTTTGGATTGCGAACATCGAATGATCCCCTCCGAATCCGTCGTCGGATTTTCGACTTTGCGTTTGCATCGGCACACTACTGTCCTGGCGTAGGGTTCGAGTATTGGCGGCGCTGTGGCTTTCAGGCGTGTGGGTTCGACCGCGAACGCTATGAGGCGATGCTGAAAGCCTGGCGAGTCGTAAAAAATTTCCCACCCCAACGGCCGCTTCGCAGTCATGCGTATGTCAATAGTGAGGCCGCCTGGCAAGCGAATCGGTCCGTTACGGCCTTAACCTTTTTGGATCATGGGAACCCCGATATTGATGTTGCTGGAAACGTCGTTGATGTGCGCAAAACGGCTGCGGAAGCCGTGCCGTTTGCCTATAGCATGGCTCGATGTCACGGGCTGCAAGCCGGTTTCCAGATTGATATTGAAGCCTTGTCGGAATTGACAAGCCAGCAGTGTGATTTGTTGGTTTTGCCACACTTGACCGGTGCGGCACCTGCTTGGCTGGATGCCATTCGGCGTTTGCATAAGGAGGGTGTTAATCTGCTTGCGTTTGAGGATGTCAGCGGGCTGGAGGATTTGTTTGGCGTCGAGGACACGGGCCGAAGGAGTGCCGTCAGGCATCTGCAGGGGACGACAGGGTTTCTGCCGGAACAAAAAGAATTCTGTGATGAGCCACGTTGCACGGGTCGCTATCGTGCTGCTGGCGCAGAAGTATTAATTGAGGCGGAAGTGCCGGTATTGTTGCGGCATCGAAATGGCAATGCGACAGCCGCCTTCTTTAATGTACCGCCCACCTTGGTTCGGGGCGATCAGTTGCATCAGCGGTTGGGCTATGGTAAAGAAAGCATTAGTGAGTTGATCAATCACGCGACCGGCCTGATCATGGAAGCACTGTCAAACCCTGAAGTGAGTTGCAGTGCAGGTCGGCTCATTGCCTTCGAAGCGCAAAATCAGGCCATCTTGGTGATCGTTACCAATCCCGATGAAGATACGGAGATCAATCCGATTGTGCGGTTTAACAAATGGAATTCGAAACAGCACGTTGTTGACTGCGATCGACCTTATATGGTTCTCGCCGAGAGTGAAACGTTGTTGTGCTTACGGATCCGCTTAGCCCCGGAAGATTCTGCCGTCATCGTTTTACGGTAAAATAATAGTCAAAGCAGGAGAAATAAATGAAGGATGTTATTAAAAAAAATGGCGCGACCCTGATAGTTGCCGGAGCCGGATGGGACTTAGACTTCGTTGTGCTAGGTGGCAGTCACACGCACGCGGGCCCGCACAACCATCCGACCGCATGGTATTCCGAGATGGAGAACAAGGTCATCGCTGCGATCGGAGAGGCTAAGACGAATCTCTTTCCGGCACGCATCGGAGCGGGCATGGGGCCAGTCGAAAGTCAGTATTTCGACTCTTCAAGCCACGAAAGAAGGCGGACATGGTGCCGTCCTCGGCAATGCCCACTTTCTGGAAGGTGGCTCGGGCGAGCGAATGATAGACGAAGCGGTGAAATCAATCCAAGAGCTAATCGCAATGCCCATCGTCGGCCAGCACCCACG
>CAZUAY010000326.1:0-3922 GCA_964618405.1 uncultured Lentisphaerales bacterium | reverse complement strand
CAAACCCGAACACGGATGCCATCGACGACACCTCCGCCTTCGGAATCCTACGTTTTAATTAAATCATTCCAGCAAGTCTGTTTCCTGCCATGTGCGGTTCTTGAGGTTGACTTTGAGCGTTTTGATCTCAAACTTACCCAGACGAATCTTCTTCCGCATGCGAGCAAACGGTAGCGACACCGTCGTGGTACGGGGACATCCGGTCGGTTCAAAAAGGCGCACGATAAGGGAATCCCCTTTCTCCGCCTTTTTGACGGCAGTAACCTGCACGGTGTCATCATCGAGAACCACGAGCGGTCTTGGTGATTGTCCAGACCCACTGGGGAAGAAAGAAAGTGCCATCGGCTTTTCATTGTGAACCAGTGCCTCACGATCCACGGAAGCCATGCGTTCTGCCCGTTCCCCGGCGCTGATCCAAAAGCGAAACAGGCGCTCACCCTGATCAATCCGGGGCGAAAATCGGTTCTCCGGCATCAGTTGCTTTGTCTCAATCGGGTGCGCAGAATAGCCCGGTGAGCGGAGTAGCGAAAGACGTAGCTCCCCCTTAAAGCAATCAGAACCGTAGGATCCGTCGTTGATACAGGTGAACGAGCACTTGCTCGTCTGCGAGCTTACCGACACCCATTTCTGAGCAACGGCCTCATCCCCGTTAGCAGGCAAGCGATCCATCCCATACGCTACCTGCCCTTCGAACAGGCCATCCTCCATCAGCGTGGGGAGAGCAAGCTTCAGCATTCGGTCTTTTTCAAGCCACAGCACCTGAATCTCAACCTCGATCTCACGCCCTACTCTCGGTAACAAATAGCGCTGACAAATGAATGAATTGTTATAGCCGAATAACGCTTCTACCACCATCCGAGCCGGGCCGTCTTCGATCACCCGCACCGCATCAAGGGGCTCGTCGAGTCCGGCAAACGCCCCCGCCGCCTGACGTGAAAGCAATCGAAATCGACCAGCAAGTGTGCGGAATCGCTTAACGGTCATGCCCCACGGGTCTGCGTTATCTTTCATGACCAGCGGGCGGCACGCCGCCGGAGCCAGGATGGACTTGCCGCCGACAGCAAAGCGATCCATCAGGCCAGTCCGTGTATTGATCGTGACCTGAAGCTCATCCGTGTAGAAGCGAATCTCTGATGCCTTCGGCGAGGATCGACGAACCGGCCTCTGCTTCATTTCAGTCAAACGGCAGTCGAAACGGTTCATCTGTGAGGGTGCCAACGTCGCGATAAATACAACGCGTTTGCGCCAATCGATCTTGATATTGCTGGCTTCCTGTTCGACCTGTGAGGGCAGCAACCGGTCGCCCTGGAAGACCTCGATGTTGGTGAACGTTCCACTGCGGTTTTGATCGGCTAACTGTAATTCACAGGCCACGGTTGTCTGGACAGCAAAGGGGTGGGGATTATAGACGAGGACGGGGATCTCACCCGGCTTGGCAATGGTCTGTCCTGCCGATAAGGCGAAAAACGCTCGCGCCTTGATGCGCGACGCCACTTCCAAGCCGTGACTCATCCCACGCAACGCGGAGTCCTCTACCGGCTGAATCGAGGTCCCCGGAAGAATATCATGGAACTGAGCTGTTGCAAGGTCTTTGCTGATCTCACGCAGTTCGTCTGCAGGATACACCATGATCCCGTTGACCCATGCCGCCGATACCATTTTCTCCGCAGCGAACAATTCGTTTTCTAAAAGTCGGTGATGTTGCTTGATTCGAATTTGTGAGGTGTAGCAACCGACGCCCCAGGGGTTCATGTCTCGCTGCAGGAGCGGCAGTGCGCCCCCTTTAGCGAGTTCCGCAAAATAGGCTTCCGGCGTGGAATGCTTGATCTCCACGTCCGGGGTTGAAGCAATTAAATCGCACAAAGCCTGAAGATCCTGACGCGAGGGACCGCCGCCATGATTGCCAACGCCCCACAACACCATCTGGCATGAACCCTCCGGCGCAGCGACCAGCTTCCGCTCAACCTTCGCCCGTGCCTGACCGCGTAGCGAGAGGTACGAATCGGAGCACCGCGTCATGGCAACCTGCGAGCCGTCGTAACCCACCCAGGTCATCTGATCCTTTAAGAAGTCAACGGAAGCAGGATCGGGACGACAGACGATATAGCTGTCGTAACCACTCTTACGCAGGATCTGAACGAGTCCACGCGTGTGGCCGAAGGGATCGAAATTAATCGCCGTGGTCGGGCGCACGCCAAATTTCTCATCGAAGTACTGACGCCCCAATAGGATCTGCCGAACGAACGATTCACCGCTTGGCATGTTGCAATCCGGTTGCAAATACCAGCCCCCCATGATGTGCCAGCGCCCGGCTTTGACCAGGCGTTGAATCCGCCGGAACAGCTCTGGCTCGTACGCCTCGACCCATTCATAGAGGATCACCTCATTGTGATTGAAGACGAACGATTCGCATGCCTCGCACAAATCTGCAGCGACGCGAAAGGTGCTCACCGCTTCCGCCGCACCCTCTTCCCATTCCCACAACCAGACGGGATCGAGATGCGCATTGCAGACAAGGTGGATCGTTTTTTTCATACGGACTCCCGTTCAAAAAAGAGATGCTCGTCTTCCTTTTTTCTGACTAGCACCGCCATTTTACATCCACCGCCTGCTTCTGTAATGCACTGAGTTTAATGTGGGCGATCAGCTCATCCACTTCATAGCCAGTCAACCGCGACTGATCGCCCTGTTGCTTTCGCTCAATATTGCCGCAAAAGTAGGCGGAGGCACGCGCAAAGGGTGAAACCGGAGCGAATTCGTAAACGGTCGGTTCCTCCGCGCCATTGTCGTAATGCACCAGCTTTGAGCTCTTGGTTTCAACCTGATCCCACAGGGCACTATAAATCAGCAGGCGACCACTGGCGCCATTGATCTCAATACGCTCGTCCCAGCCATCGCCAAGGAAACCGATGTGGTTCATGTTGTGCGCCAGTGCTTCGAGATGGACGACACCATTGGGTGTTTCCAGCAACGCAGCGGCCTGCAGATCATAATCCAAACCTTCCAGAGAATGCATGGATGCGTAAAGCCGGGTCGGTCTACCCAAAAAATAGAGAACCAGATCTAGGATGTGGCTTCCACCGCAAGCCAGAACGCCCCCGCCATAGTTTTTCAACAATTGAGATTTCCCACCCGGCGGCGTGTGGAAAAATCCATCTGCCGGCGGCGTAACCCAATCCAAACCCCAGTTTTGGTACGTGCGGATATGCGTACTCACAATCGGGCCCAAGGTGGGCAACAAGGCCTTAGCCTTCTCGATAGCAGGAATAAACCGCTTCATATAGGATGTGTAGAAGATCGTTCCCTTCTCTTGGGCCAGCTGCACAATCGCCAATGAATCATCGGCATTTTCAGCTAGGGTCTTCTCGCAAATCACCGCCTTGCCAGCTTCGATTGCCGCGCAGCACATTGTCTTGTGTACGGCTGACACCGGCGTGACAACCACCAGATCTACCGTATCGTCTGCTAAGGCCTCCCGATAATCGTTCGTGAAACGAGCATTAAACTTCTCTACCCATGGCTGAGCCTGCTCCCGAGAGAGGTCACAAACCCAGGCAATAGTAACGCCAGCCTTCGCAAGGCCATCAAAGTGGTATTTAGAAATATTCCCACACCCAATCACAACTGCCCTTAAACTCATACTAACACTCCTGTTACGATCACCTTCAAGCGGACGCTTTCTTCCTGTCGGACGGCAACTTTCATCTGCAGAATTTTTTAGCTTAACCCTTTATGGGTTTGATTCATGTTTTAATATTACCATGCTCGCGGGCGAAAAGCTATGCACAAAACCGATTACTCGGGGCGTAATCGGTTAGCAACTGGGAGGGTCAGGGTAGGCTTGGTATTGCGAGGTCTTAATCTTAATCTTAATCTTAATCGTAATCGCTTGATCCAGTGGAGCGTGTGCCGTAATCGGTTG
>CAZUAY010000325.1:0-3931 GCA_964618405.1 uncultured Lentisphaerales bacterium | reverse complement strand
CGCTCTTCCCACTTGCTTTCTTAATACTAGCGGCCGTCCAGTTGGTGCGGATATCGGCAAACAGTTGTGACATGCCACCCGAAAGCATATTGGCAACAATCATGCCCACGCCATTCTTAGAATCGTTCTCCGTGGCGATTGGCATGGCTGATTTGAACCCGTTCCAGTCGAATAATGAGCAGAGCAACGACTCTGCCACGTCAAAGTTGGGATTGCCATCAGTCCATTGACGCTGACCCTGCGTACCGGCACCGATTGCATTATAGCCCTGAGCCCACTCCACATTACGTGCGGCCAGCTTCGCATTGCCACGCATGAGATCCTTCACCAGCACAGCGAGACGGCAACACTGCATCAACAGCTCATCCGGCGGCAGTGGGCGATCCCCTTTCCCAAAATCTAACTTAAACGAGGCCTTCATCCAGTCAAAGGCTTTTTTCACTTCCGCTTCTTCGTAAAACTTCGCATTGATGCGCGTATTAAGTCCAGCCATATCAAAGGAAGCTGAGCCGAGACCGAAGGTGTCGTGCATTTCATTGCGACGGACATCGGAACCGATGATGCCCATGGAAACGCCGCCAATGCCCAGATAGTTCTTGCCGCGGAGGTAGCCAACGGCAGTTGCGCACCGTGCGAAACGAAGCAGGCGCGTGGATACAAAATCGTTCAACGGCTCCTCTTCATCCTCAAGGTCGGGACTGTAAACAGAGAAAATCGAACGCTTTTTCTCATCCATCGCGGCGCAGAACGCCTTAAGCCACACGGCACCCGGGCGATCGGTTTGATTGAGACCCCACGCTGCCTGCTGCCATTCCGACGATCCGATTCCTTGACAGGCCGACATCAGCTCATCGCTGTAGCACCAAGAGCGAGCCACCCAGATATTTGCACAAACGCCTTCTTTCGCATACGCCGCTTGGGCAATCGCACCCGTACGGGCGCCGTAGACAATTTCTGGAGCGACAATAACACGCACGGGGCGACCGTCGGGCAGGAAGATGTTCTGGGTGATCAGATCGTAAACCTTCTCGGCCATACGCCAGGTCTTCTCTGCATTCGGTTCAAATGCGCCCACGCGGCCATCGGCGACTGGTGTGATTGCAATCGTGGGAATTGGTCCGAGCAAGTCGGAATCAAATTTCGTAAAGACACGTTTGCTTGAAGCAAGGGCGGTGAAGTCAGGTTTCACAGTGCAATTCATAGTTTTTCCTATCGTTTAGTAAGATCCGCATACTTTTTATGATAAAGTTTTTTCATTGTATCAGAGGTAGAATGAATCTTCAAGCACAGGATACCCCATAAAAAAGTCGTCAAATCTGGTGGAACCGTGCTCTATTTCATTTTTTTTACATTTTTTCTATGAATTCGCAAAATAAGGCTTGCACACCCTCGCCTTAAAGGTGTACTCTCTCAGACAGAAATGGGATTACTATACCGACAAAGGTCTGTACACCCGTCTAACACAAACAACAAACCCTGAAAAAAACATCATGAAAAAAACAATCGTATTAGCAGCCATGCTAGTCGGAACGGTGTCAGCACAAGCTGCCTTCGTGCCTTCTGGTGAGACCTACGGAATTATCAACATTCCCATCGCCGTCGGCATGAACGCCGTCGGCATCAACGTTCTACCCATGTCAGGCGATAACACGGACGTCCAGAATGTTATTGTTGGCACCGAACTCGTTTCAGGAGAATCGCAAGAATCTGCTGCTGCTATGTATATTTTTAACGGGACAGGCTACAACATTTATTGGCTCAGCAATACAGGCGTAACAGTAACAAACTGGACAAACGGAGGGTCTGCACCTACTGCAAACCCAGGAACAGGTATGTGGATTAAATCCCCTACCGCATGCACAATCTATCAAATGGGTCTCGTGCCAACAAACGCAACCATTAACATTGCTTGCGCTGCCACAAGCAACACCTTCATTGCGAATCCCTACCCCATTGCCCTCGACTTTGATGGCGCCGGCTCTAAAATTGACTGGACTGGAGTAGCAGTTGGTGCAAAGCGGTTATCGGCTGCCGATCTCATTCGGGTCTGGAATGGCGTCGGATACGACACCTATTACTACTACTACAACGCTGACGCACCAGGATCAACTGGATGGTATAACGCTTCTGGAGATCCTGCCCCAACAATTCCGGCTGGTGAAGGATTCTGGTTCTTCCGTCGCGCAGGGACAGGCTCAGTAAACGTCCCTTTCACCAACCCATTCGCCGAATAGGCGAGAACTCTTCATTTATCTATCGGCTAAGGAACTTAAAACAAAATGAAAAAAATATTATCTTCACTGCTAACAGTAGCGTTGACCTGCGGCTTCGCAAGCGCAATTGGCATCGACTGGGGTGCTGACGAACTTTACATTGGAACCACGGATAGCTACTTGATTGCGGATTCGGAGAATTACGGAACAGGCTCAGGCCAATTCCAACTTCTCTTGATGTTCATTGGAACTGCCAATGCAGCGGACGTTACGTTGTCGGATCTGTCCAGCCTAGCCCCAGGAGCCGTCCCTGGGTCGCCTGGCGTTCTGCCCGGGCAAGAGGGGCTTGTCCAAAGCACTGCCAGTGTTGGGGAATCCACAATCAATGAGGTCAGCACATGGACTACGGGAGCCAAGTACCTTATGGTGCTCTACAACACGACCAGCGGAAACTACTTCCATCTGACAACGGACACAGGAAACACGACGCCAATAGGTGCTTTGTCTGTCAGTGGAATCACGCTAGGAACCGAGTCCTTTGAATACTTCGTACCCGTCGCTTACCAAGGAGCACAAATCGTTCCAGAGCCTAGCACAGCAGCCTTGGCGATTGCGGGTTTGGCATTGCTCTTCCGACGCAAGAGAGCTTAAACTAGTAGTAGAAGTTTTCTAACGCTTAAATAAGGCCGTATTGCGATATCAACGCAATGCGGCTTTTTGTATAAAAGGATTCCAGATGAAATCTTTTCCCAGCCTCTTTCTTCTCTCACTGTTTTTCTGTCAAACCGTTCATTCCGCCAGTTTTTTTTGGAACGTCGGGAAGACCGATAGCCGTCTAAAAATTAACAATACGCTAACGACTGCTAGCACGTTTAATCCAAATTTTGAATTGCATCTGATGTACATCGGCTACGATCCGGCTCCCTACACCTCGACAAAAGGATACAGTACCTTCCTTAAGGTGGCAACAGGCATACACGATGAGACTGTAAGTGGACTTATTCAGGGAACAGTCGAGATCGTCGGTGGAACAGAACTCACCGATCGCCAATATATCCCTGCTTTATATGAGAAAGCGACAGAAAAATACTACTTCATTTCGGAAACGAGCGGCGGCTCCGGAATAGCCCCCTATACGCTAGCTGAAGTCGTAGGCGATCCGCTGTTTGACATTAACTTCGCCTCCTATTATCCCACATCCTCTACGGGAAATTTTTATAAAGGCGGGGAGATCCCCCCTTTCTGCGGCTGGCTCGCAACCAAGGGATTGGTGCAGGAAAATCTTGCGGGAATGGATACAAACAAGGTCAATTTGGCGTTTGCCGTCAATGCTAACCCCACAAATTTTAACGACATCGCCGTATCCATTACCAATTTTGTTATTGGCGCCAACTCGATGAACGGCAAATTTTCTGCCGTCTCCTACGATGCGCAAAACACGCCTTCTAGCGTTATGAAACTCAATGGTACTGCCACGCTTTCGCTCGTCACCGCCCCTACCCTTTCGGGAATCACGAATGCTATTAGCGATGCTTCGGTCAACTTGTCGAACAAGACATTCCACGTCACGAGGGGTGCCACCAATACCACAGAGTTCTTTCGTCTGAAACTCGACGCACCTGCGGTGTGGTAGAAACTTGCACTGGGAGCATCATGCATCCTGCCTGTGCTGTCGGTAAACAGGCAAGATGCCTGTTCTCCCAGTCGCATTCGCACTT
>CAZUAY010000324.1:0-3947 GCA_964618405.1 uncultured Lentisphaerales bacterium | reverse complement strand
AAACGATGCCGAAGAAAAAACCTTTGTACCTCATCCTTCGAAAATACCGAGATCATCTTCGGCTAATTTTAAACAAACGGCTCGCTGGGACAGCTTCGCCCCACCTCGCTTCGCAACCACAAAGAAACGGGGCATGGGGTGTCCCCATCCGAAACTACTCACTCCGCACTACGCACTACTCACTCTCTCCAGCCTCGCAACTCGCAACTCGCTACTCGCTACTCGCTACTCGCTACTTCTCCCCTGTGGCTGGCCTCGGTGAGGCCAGAATCGTCCGCGATCACCGATCGCGCCCCAGCGTGTTTCGTGACGTTTTTATCGCGGGTGCATTAGCATGTTCGTCATCTGTTCCTCAATTGCCTTCACCAGATAAGCCGACACATTGGGAACTGCTAGGGCTTTCTGGTAAGCGGCTCGAGCCTCATCGGGACGCTTAAGAACCGCATACACGTCGCCGTACGACTGGTATATCCGGCAACGCCAGTCGGCGGCCATGGTCTTCGTCTCGAGACTGTCAAGGAATGCAACCGCTTCCTTTTCCTTGCCCTGTTTTGCCATCAACTTCGCGCAGCCAATCACGCCGTCGTACTTTACGGCTCCCACAACCGACGATTCTGCTACCGCCTGGTAAGCCCCAAGCGCCTGATCGTCATCTTTGGCCTGATCCCGATAGAAATTCCCAAGCGTCAAGTTAGCGCGTGCCAATTGATCGGCATCGATTGTAAACGTTCGTGCCAGCAGAAAATCTTTTTCGGCAGCGACATCACCGAGCATAACATAAGCTCGACCACGACACATGGCTGCGTCGTAGATCAACCGTTCAGGCCAAGTTGCGAGATCCTGACCGTCCGCAGCACTCACGACATCGGCCCAGCGCCGCTGCGTCTCCCGGATGCGCATCCAACAAAGTCTTTTTAACGGCTCATCACGAATCCGATCGGCCCGATTTCCAGCCTCCTCAAAATCTTTGCGCTGCGCCGCGCACCAGGATGCCTGTTCCAGCGCCGCATCAGGGCCCTGCGGCCTGCGGCTCGGACGCTCTGCTAGCTCCAGAAAGAGGGCTTCAGCTTCAGCCGCCTTGCCCGGGGTACGGACCAGCCGCATGGCCTCCTGAAAATCCTCGGGGAAACTTGTCGTGGCCGCGCTGCCGACCATTACAAACGTCAGGGTTAGAACGAAAAACAAAACACGATTCATGATAGGCTTCCTCCACTTTTTTTACTATTGAACATGCAAATTAGCCATCAACTCGAAGGCTGTATTAAACGCTGTACCTGTCGGCGATAGTTGATAGAACTCCGGTATATTGCCAGCCAGCCGCTGTCGCGAGATCTGGATCCCCCACGGGAAGGACTTGGTGGGCATCGTCGCTTCCAGTGAGTTCACATCGATTTGAATCTCGACAGTCCAGCGGTCCGCGAGCTTGCGAACCGCGCAGTCCGTGACCTTATAAAACGAGGGCAAGTCTTCCGTATTGGGCATGGTGGGATCGCTGTCAAGGACGGCCCCATTGGGATTCACCACAATCAGCGGCTGGCGGCCGTTCGGGGTCTCCAGCCGAATTTCCACAAAATCGCCGGACCAGATATCGGGATTTTCAGACTCGTGGCAACGCGCCTGAATCTGATCCATTTTAGGTTCTTGGCAGTCAATGGCAATGAAGAGCGCTCCAGCCGTGTACCGGAATGAAGCGCGAGTAGAAATATGTTTCGGCGTCTCGCCCGTAAACATATCTTTCAACGGATAGAAGGTGTAGCGCGGATCCAAAAGGTTCCGGTACCACCAGAAGGGCTTAGTCAAATCCCCGTCGACTTGTGGCGACTGTCCGTCGGTAAACGGGAGCGCGCGAAGCTGAGGCCCCCGACGGTTAAGACCCTCGAACACCTTCTTCAACGGTTCCATTTCTTGAACCAGCATCCCGATGCGCTGGCCATAGATCGTGTCGCCAGCTTTCGCCTTCGCTCGATCCAGCAGGTTGAAGAACTTCGGCACGTCGTCTTCCTTGATATAGCCGGTCGAAGCGGTCACCAGACGCGGTGCCTGACGCATCCAAACCGCTTCGGAGAACGTAAGAAGCTCACGCATCTCTGCCGCCGCCGGACCGTAGAAAAGCGTGCAGTACTCGTCGAGTTCTTTCTCAAGATCGAGATCGCGGTTCCATGACATGCGGTTGCGCAAGAAAAACATCAAGTGGTTGATCGCTGGACGGTAGAACCCGTAGGCTTTTCCCTTTCGAAACTCCGTGATCATTCCTTCGAGCAGCCAACCGTTACAATGATCGTACATGAATTCAAAGTTTTTCTTGAGATTTTCAGTAAAAACGTAGGGTATGGGCGGACGCGCCCCCTTGTAGAGGGTATGTTCATAATAATAGTCGTAAAACATGAACTGTCGAACATCCTTCACTTTATCCAACCATTCTTTAGCTGTGATCCGGTAATCGCTCAGGTGAACTTTGTCCGAATGATGGGTAAAATAAATGGTCACGTCGTCTGGAATTTCCTCCAGCGATTCAGGAATGCGCGACGTATTGCCGTAGGCATACACAAGCTTGCGCTGAGTGTTGTCTGGATATTTCGCATTGTACCGATCGCGCATGTTCATCGCAAAATCCCAATTGTAATCGCTGAAGCGTCCGATAGCGCCGCGAGTTTCAATACGATCCCACCCATTCGCCTTATCTGCGTCATCAATCGTACTCCAACCGTCAGGCTGGCAAAAGCTGACGAAGGGAAGCATTTTGGGATACCAGCGATTCACGCAGTCCAGATACTCCAAGAATGTCGCGCGGAACTTCTCACTCGACATTTTGGGAGCGTGAAAATCAGGCTTGCCGTTGATCTTCCCTGCCAACTCGGGATCCTCGTGATGATCGAGTATCCGCCCTGAAGAGTGCCAGGGAATCATGAATTCAGCCATGCCGACCCCCATAGACTTGACCCACAGCGCGTCCTCGCGTGTGGCAACGTAGTAGCCGAAGTTTCTAATCGCAAATTCGGGTTCGCACGAAGTCTCCTGATCGAGAATCACGATATCCCGCTTTACGGGGATTACTTTTCCGAGATCTTCGTTCGGAGGCGGAAAGGCTGCATACCAGCGGAAACCCTGTTGTTCGAGCAGATGAAAGACGCCGTAGAGGGTTCCGCTGCCAGTTTGTGAATGAAACTCGAGCACCGGTTCGTTCCTGACAATTTTCTCAAGGGACAGGATGAACATGGGCGATCGCCAATTGTGACCCGTGAATGCGTTCCAACGACCACTGCGATCGACGTTATCGAGTTTTTCACTGGAAAAGCCGCATTCCGTGTACCAGTCAATGTCATGTCCTGCCACAACCACATTGTCGCCTTTAGCCCAGATTTTGAAACCATCGTGCTTGACGTCATCAAGCGTGAACCCCAGCGCCTGGGTGGCGGCACTCTCGCCCACATAAAGCCGAGTCTTAAACTTTCCTGTCGGGGTGCTGACGATGTCGAGCTTCCCGCCTGACATCTTTTCGACATACTTCTGAAGTTGTTCGGCGGCCACTCGGACACTGGCTTGTGCGTCTTGGTTCAGGATGATCTCGGCTGTGGGTTGCCCGTCCATAACAAGCGGGGCTGCGAAAGTAGAGACCGCACAAAACAGAACACAAAAGAACGACCAAATTTTCTTCAAAACCGACTGATTCATTATTAATCTCCGATTATTATCGCTTGAAAACATCGAGTCCTCAAACTGTTTATGGATCGCACAAACGCACCGCCAGCCGTTCTCAAAACAGTGGATCGCTAACGCTTTTAATATTTCACGTATTATCAGAGTCTGCTGAAGATTTGTCAACTCCTCATTTCAGTCGCCACGTAATCGGTCAGGCACAGCCCCCGTCACTGACCGATTACAGTCGCGAGTTGCTAGACGTTATCCGAAAAGGTTTCTGAGTTCTTTGCACTCTCAATTTCCAACAG
>CAZUAY010000323.1:0-3959 GCA_964618405.1 uncultured Lentisphaerales bacterium | reverse complement strand
GCACCGTATCATTCACACGATAAGTCACCGAACCGTCCGCATTGAACGTAAACGCAACTTTTGTCCATTTGTCCAAATAGGGAGCAGCATCATAGTTTTGGCCACCGGTCGGTGTGCTTAGGGAAAGCCCTGTGTCAGTCGGTGTGTTTCCTCGGATCATCATGAAGGGGCCGATTGGTGCATCTCCCACACCGCTGGCATCGCCCCATTCTGAAGGGGCCCGAGAGGTCAGTGGTAGAGACAGGGTCAACCCTGAAAATAAGAAATAAGTATTCATCGTGTCATATCTTCAATCTGCTGCCGCACCGAAGAGTCGCGTTTCGCGGATGCCTTGACCTTTCTGATCAGATAGCTGACTGCCGAACCGCTGGTCAATCCCAGCCGCCCGGCAGCATCGCGTTGCGTCAAGCCGCACCGCCGAATAAGTGACAACGCCACAATGCCCCTTTCCGTTCCGTCGCGTCTCGACCTGAACACGTTCGCCTCGTCGACTCCGAGCTTTCGGCACACATCCGTAATCACGGATTCCACGGGCTCCAGCTTCCGGCATCGCCTGAGGACGACATCCTCCCGCCGCTTGCCCGAAGCAATAAGCACCGCATACTGCGACTCGACACGTCGGACGAATTCTTCGTCGCCAATGGCGATCGGAGACTTCACCATCTCCGCCACGAACTCTGGATCCCCGACATCAATGGCCGACTCGACGTACTTTCGATAGCTAGCCGTATTGGATCCTCGTCCCGTCACCAGCGCCAGCAACGGTGCCGACTCAACCCAGCCCGAGGGCTTGTCCAGACCGGCGTATTCGCGGTAGCTGCTCCATGGATAGCCTCGCAAACACGCGATCTTCTCCGCATCTGGTCTCTTCTCAACCGCGCGGATATGCACCGGATTGAGATGAATGTAGCGCCCGAGCCTGAGAAGATAGCGGTCGCCCTCGACGACAACCGACTTGAACCGGCCTTGCATCAAATGTCCGCAGGAACCGTGGCGCAGGTGGTAATAAACTGTGTAGCCCGTCAGTACGCTTCCCATGAAGGCGCTCAGGTTACCCAATGGGGTTTCCACCAGCAGATGGCCGTGGTTCGACATCCAGCAGTACATGAACACCCGTACGCCGAAGTCTTCGGCGCTTTCCGCAACTCGCTCCGTCAGCCGGATGTGGTCGGCATCGTCGCCGAAGATCGGAGCCCGACTGTTGCCACGGAATGTCACGTGGTACACGGCTCCCGGGAACTGAACACGAAGTTTTCTTGCCATGCGGTTACAATACCATGTCACTTGGGATCTGCGCAAGGGCCTATTTCTTATTTTCAGGGTTGACCCTGATGTTCCAGGACCCTGATGTTCCACCTTGCCTAAGGTTTATTGTGCTAGCATCCAGAATTCTGAAGACGTTCATTTTCAGGTTTACATCGGAATTATTTGCCCTCCTAAGGGGAAAGCTGAGGATTGTTTTCGACATTTCGTTTATAAATACTCTCTATAGCTTTCCGCCCTTCATGTAATGACTTGTCGTTTTGTAATTCTCGGTATGGGACTTTAGTTTTTTGTTCTTTTAAAAATTTCTCTATGTGTACAAGTTCGTTGGTTGTTCCTAATATAGCCAATGCTCGCATTGCGCTAATTCGCATCATCTCGGACGGGTCACAAATATATGGAAGAATTGCACAGACATCATTTGTAGTGCCAATCTGGGCCAATGAATCTACAGCAAGGAGATTAATTCTTGTGTTGTTGGGACCGGTGTTTTCACGATTAAGAAGCTTTTTGACAGCATTGACAGCGGCCGTCTTATCGCCTTTACTCTCGATAAAAACTTCGAGAATTCTGCTTATGGCTACAGGGTCACTAGTTTTGTCCATAAGCTCTGCAAAAACTGGATATGCCAATTCACCAAACGATATGAGTTTGCGTTGCTTTTCAATCGCATCGCTATCATCAAGATCATCAAGAAACATGACTGTTTCCATCAATGTCTTGATTTCTTGAGAGTCGCTCGATTCGCCAAACACAGGTATTGGCAAGACCGAAATGACCAAGCATAAGAAAAAATGTAATACTCTTCTAGTTGTTTTAATGTGCATGTTCAGATCCCCTAATTTCTACCTCTTGAGTTGAATTAAGTCGCTTTGTAACCGTCGGACTGTTTGCGGTACTAGTCGTACCATAAAGCACATTTACGAAATCACTAACATGTGGCCCGTCAACAAGAAGATGTGCCAGCTCATGGGATGGATTGAATGGCTTGTTTGTGGCATCGTTAATGAAGATGTTGTATAAATAGTCATTTTCACTTGTGTCGTACCAGTAATCCGCAACCGCTGACCCATATGCAGTACCTGACCCAACTCTGACAATATTGACGTAGAACACATGAAGATCAACCACGTTTCCAACAGTTCCATGCGCTGCAATCAGGTTTCTTGCTTCGGTTGCTAGAACATGAGCGTCAGTTGATTCACGAACCAAAATACCGTCTGATAAGTCTACACCATCAGGTGGGTCGAGAACCGTTACGGTGTAATTGATAAGAACTCCAACTTGTGCATAGCTCTCTCTGACCATGTTCCACATATTCGTTACATGCGTTGAAGTCACAACCGGCACACCGCCAGATGCTTCTGGCTTGTCACGAAGAATTACAACTACCACGTCTACGGTTTTCAGAACTGGTGGCACTTCCGCCACCTTCTCGAAGATCGCGGTACCGGCCCCCAGGTATTGAAGGCTAATCCTACCTCCAAGGGCAACCTTGTGAGTTCGGTCGTTTTTCGCGTCATCGGAAACAACGTTCGGATTCACGAAGTCGTCATCCACATCATCAGCCACTAGTAGCATGTTGGTGGAAGTGAAAATGCCGGAATTATCAGGAGCTTCCACCAGTTCAATTTCCGTAGCATCGTCATCATAAGAGATCCCTTCAGAATCTGTTGACAACGTCACACTAACATGTCCGGATCCGGCTTGAGACGCATCGTTCACACAGACGTAAAAACAATCTGGATCAATATCAATGAAGTTGTCTTTAATTGTCGGTCCGGAATTAAATCCATTTTCCCATTTACCTACACTAAGGTGCGTCGTCGGGTTCTTGGCTGAGTTGAGAAATTCGATTGACAAGATCGTAACCTCGGCAATGTCCTCAATTTCCTCCACATATCTGAAATACGCTTTGAGCGTATAGTTCGTGCAAATGCTCCCGGAAGAAACCCAGACGTTGGTGCTGCCGGTAAGCGTGGTGCTTCCATCGGGTGTTGCGGGTCCGGCATGAAGTCGTGCGCAGCCTGAAATACTGGGTGAGATTTCCCAAGTCAAGTCCGCCACGTCCATGTTTTCAATTGCGCCGGTGAAATGTGCGCGCGTCGTGGCGTTCGACTGCATGCCATAGCGCTCTTCAGGAATGTCAATTCCGATGACGCTCACCTCGGCGGAATTCACGATGTTCGAGAACGTGCCGTGATGCGCCGTCAACACGTAGTTCGTGGCGACGGAACCCGCTTTGATGTAGACATCGGCAAAGCCGGATATCGATAAGTCTTCGCTCCCTCCTATGGCCTGGGAGCTGATTCTCGCTCCATTCGACAACCCGGGCGACAGACTCCAAGCCAAATGGCATCCTTTCATGTTCTCGACAAAGCTCGACACCTCATTTCTGTTCGTCGAACCTCGCTGGATGAAATAATGGATCCCATTGAATTCCAGACTCATCACATGCACCACCGCCGTGTCCAACGCATTCGTGCAGTCGGGATGGTAGGCGGTGACGGTGTAGTTCGTGGCAATGTCTCCCGCCGAGACCCAGACTTCGGTGCTGTCGGAGAACGTGGTTGAGCCGGTGCCATCGGAAGGCGCTGCGAAGAGCCGCGCACCGTCGGGGAGCACGGGTTCAATACGCCAATCGGCAGGACCGTAGGAGTCCGCCATGTCGAGTGCGACCTCGATCCGGTTTGTGG
>CAZUAY010000322.1:0-4002 GCA_964618405.1 uncultured Lentisphaerales bacterium | reverse complement strand
ACTAGCGACTGTAATCGGGCAGTCAACGGGGGCACCCCGGTCACTGACCGATTACTCTAGCCCATTCGCCATAAGTTGACTTTCAGATGCGTTTGATTTAGACTTATTCTTTCTTAGTATAACGAAACCTGCTGAATCAGGCGGTTCAGAAAGAGAGAATGAAAAACACAGCTTGTTTATTTCCTGCTGCTCTGCCTCTGGTGCGCGATGCAAACTTGGCAAAAAAGAATCAGCAGAAGCAACCATCGCTTCGGATCGTTTCGTACAATATTCGTCACGGAGAAGGAATGGATGGGAAAGTTGATTTAAAACGGATTGCGGCTGTTATCGCTAAAGAGGATCCGGATCTCGTGGCCTTACAAGAAGTTGACCGGGATTGCCAAAGGAGTGGAAATAGGGATATTGCCAAGGAGTTGGGAGTGCTTCTCAACATGCACCATCGGTTTGGAAAATCAATGAGCTTCCAAGGAGGTGAATATGGCAACGCCGTTCTTTCCCGTCTTCCCATCCTCGACGCAATTCGCCATCCTCTTCCGAAAGGTGAGGAGCCACGTTGTGCATTAGAAGTGAAAGTTCAAGTGGAAGGTTTCCCCACGCCTATCTCCTTTATTTCTATTCATACGCAAGCGCATGATGAGCCGCAATGGGCTGACATTCGCATCAAACAGGTTCAAGCTCTGCTTGATGCATTGCGTAACACAAGCCACCCCGTTATTCTGGCAGGCGATTTTAATGAAGAAAAAACGGAAGGCTCTCTAAAAAAATTTGAAGCACCAGAATGGCAGATCCTTGACAAAAACGGGAAGAAGACGTTTCCATCGGATAATCCAACGATAGAAATTGATTTCTTTATTCTTCGAGGGTTTCACAAGGCAATCATTCAGCACGATGTGATAGATGAGCGAATAGCCTCCGATCATCGGCCGATTTTGATGGTTATTACCCTGCAAGATTGCTAGGAGGGAATGAGGCCCTTCTGGGATTAAAGCCTTAAAGCGCAGGCAATCGTCCGACACGACGATTAACCGCAGGAACAAATACAAGCAAGGCCATGGCGAGAGCCACGCCTACTGCATTGGCCAAAAAAAGGCTGTGGTAGCGGGTGAAGACGATGGTGCCGATCTGCCACTGTTCTGCGAGAATGCCACTCCCCAAGATGAGCGAAGCCAAGGCTCGCGATCCGCCGAGGCCCGCCGCATAGAGACTGTAGCCCAAAGCAATAGAAACGGCCTTGTTTGCCGGTGACGCCAACGCAAGCAGTTCGCTTGAAACTGCAATCGATGAACTTGCAAACAAGATGCCGTAGGCGGCCAATATAGCACCTAGCTTAAAAACACTCGCCGTGCTACTCGAATGAACGGTCAGCAAGCACACGTTGAGAACGGCGAAGCCGATATGGGCGGATAACAAGAGCATTTTGACGCCATAGCGTTGGACAAGAAACCCTCCAATTAGGAAGCCAACAATGAACCCGCACATGGCAACGGCTGAAAGCATCACGACCAAACTATCGGCTAAACGAAGGTAGTTTTTGGAAAAGACAATTACCACGGGAATTGCCGCATTGGCAGCGAGATACAGGAAAAAGAGGTAGACGCCAAAACCGATTAACGAGCGGTTAGCCACTGCATCGCGTATGGCGGCACCGAGTCGCATAGGGGCCGGTCTTTCAATCGGCTTCAACACAATACGGCTTACAAAAAATGCACGACCTAAACTGGCAATCGCTGCCAGCACGATGATGGTTTGCAGACGCCCGACCGTTGCGTAGCGTCCGATAAACCACCCAGAACCCAGAATGAACAGGGTTGCTGTCGTTTGCCAAGCAAACCGCATGCGGCCAAAGAAGAAACCCCGCTCTGCAGGCGGCACCACTCGATCCAATAAGGGAAACCAGGCTGCTGTGTAGCCACTAATCACTACGGCGAAAGTCGCGAGAGCACCCAATAACACGCTACTGGCCCACCTATCCATCCATGGCGCGCAAGCACAGACCAGTAACGCTAAACAGCCCATATAGACGGTTAGGCAGATCTGACGTTGGACGCCAAGCCGGTCTGAGAGCGCCGCCCACGGCAACATAAGCAGGCAGAGCGTTAAATCTTGCAATCCTGTGCTCATCACCGACACCATTTCGCTCGCGCCGATGAGTGACGCGAAAATGATGATGATGCCGCTATCTTTAACCATCACCTGCGGTAGGGCACCCCAGCAAGCGGAGAGCGTCGCTAATCGCATGTTGCGCCGATCCTCTGGGGTCACCTCGTCTGTTGTAATACGATCAGGCATAGGAGTAAGTGTGTCGAGTAAATGTGTGGTCTAAAAAAGAGTTTAAGATTGAGAGAGCTGGGTAGCACCATGCTAGAAGATTGCCGTAGTGAATTCCGTGTTTCACGCCTTCTTTCTTCTCGTTATACGCGATCTAAACGAACCGCTTCAACACCTGGAACAAAGTGTAGTGCCTCTTCGATTACCGCAGCGCAATGGTCGTAGGCCATAGCCGTATGATGGATCCAAGGACCCTGAATTAGCGTCCGTTCCCAACGGGGCCAATTGTCCACCTTCATCCAGACGTAGTTGTTTTGCGTAAAAGGTCCTGACATAGAATTGCCCTGCCCGAACGCAAGCTTATAGGTGCTGCGGTCGCCATCAAAACGAGCCACCGTCATGGGGCCATCGCGCAATGGGAAGTGGGTCATTCCGGTGACGGGGGAGGGCAGGATCCAGTGGCGTCCTAGCTTCATTTTGCATCCAGGCTTAGCCATGGAGGTCGGCGCGCCACAATGCCAGATCAATACACCGTTGTCATCTGTGGGATGCCGAGTGGTCACGTCGGCCACGAATGCGGGCTGACCTCCCGCCGCTCGCGACATCAGCAGGGCACTGATTGCGCCGTGGATGTCTGACTCCATCGCCAACGGCATACGATCGGAAACCAAACTGTTCACCAGCAGACAATAGACGCCGAATTCCTCGATCAAGGAATCGAAATCCTGCAGTGCAATTGTGTCTAAGCCATGATCCGCTGCGAGGGCGAAAATCTGATCTCGCATGGCCAAAAGTGCAATTAAGGTGTCGTCATCCATGCTGTCGATTTCCCACTGGGTCCGTAGCGTGGCCACTTCAGGGGCGTAGCGCTTGGCGTCGTGCGCCGCACGCTGGCGGACATCACGAATGAACATGACCATGTCGATGGGTAGCACTTCGACATGGAAGCGTTCGAGCAACTCGCTTTCGTTGACAATCGTGGTCCAGAAGAAATCGATGCGCTGGCCGATCATGCCGATGCGGCAACCGCGGCGTAAGGCTTGCGCTGTATGGGCGGCGCGCACGAACTGCCGAATCCCTATCTCCAATGCGGGTTCTTCGGGACGACAGTTTTCGATATACGAAAAAGGAACGCCCAGTTTGTTTAGCACTTTGCTGGAAGCCATCAGGCCGCAAAGGCTGTCGCGCAAACGTCGGCCATCCGGCAATGGCGCTTCGTCACGCGGACCCCAGAGGCACACCGGCACACCGATTTCGCGGCCGATTACGCCAACGGCACCCTCCGTGCCGAAGTTACAGTGCGGCATGAAAAGGCCGTCAACCCCCTCTTTCTTGAAATGAGCGACTGCGGCTGCGGCGTGCGACTGGTCGCGGATCATGCCGTCTTCCAGGATGCCGTCGAGATCGACCGTCTCAATTCCCCACTTTTTCAAGTCAGCCTGCAGCCCGCGCTTGTAACGCATGGCGTCCTCATGGCTAAACACAAATTTGCCGATGGGGCATAGACCGAGTTTGGGGCTGACGGTTAAAGGGGTAGATTTTTTGCTCATTAATTTATCCATGATTGTGTTCACTAATTCTGTTTCGATTAAGTCTATTGAGTTTGGCACACGTAACTCTGACGAGGGACATGGGTGGGATGGTGACGGTAGCGTCTTTGTATTTCGGTGTGAACTCAGAGACCGGCGTTAGGATCGCCTTGGCGCTTATGCCGCACGCTTCCTGTATTTCACC
>CAZUAY010000321.1:0-4094 GCA_964618405.1 uncultured Lentisphaerales bacterium | reverse complement strand
GGAAATTGGATTTGAGTGTTGGCTGTTGGAAATTGAGAGTGCAAAGAACTCAGAAACCTTTTCGGATAACGTCTAGCGACTAGCGACTGTAATCGGTCAGGCACAGCCCCCTGTGCCTGACCGATTACGTTTTTTTGTTTTTCGGTGCTTGCAATTTTTGAGAGAGGAGGCTACAATCTATAGTTCATGAGTTTTATTTTGTAACCCACTCTGTAATTTGCATAATAGCAAGTAGATTATTAAGCGACAGTAGATTATTGAGCTACTTAAACGCTGGCGTGAAAGGTTAAAGAATTTATGAGCACTGTCCCCGAGTTGTTCGATGTCAATGGTAGCTTCGGCAGACCGTCCACGGGAGTTTCTGAGTATCCCCAGATCAGGGATCGGCTCGCCGCCATGGACCGGTTGGGCGTGAGTCGCTCTTTGGTCTGGAACACCGAGTCCACCCAGAACCATGCACTCACCAGCAACCGCAAGATGCTGGAGGAAATTCGCCGGACGCCTGGTGCTGAAGGGCGAATTTTTCCTGCACTGACCCTGACGAGCCTGATAATCTACGAACGAAACGGGCTGGATGCCCTGATCGCCCAGTTCGGGTCGATTCCTTGCCGGGCACTTCGCTTTGCCGACAGTTTAGTTCGGCTCAGTCTTATGCAAATGGCTCCGGTGGTAAACCGCTTGCGGGCGCGCAAGCCTTTTATAATCCTCCGGCACGATCAAACCACCATCGCCGACATCCTCGAATTCACGGACACCTTTCCTAATATCCCGTTAATTCTGACTGAGGCCATGTGGCCGCAGCATGTTATCCTCTTCGATCTCATGAGGCGCCGCAAGAACATCCTCTGCGACATTTCGTGGATGCACACCTTTGGCACGCTCGAGCTAATGGCACGGGAGTTCGGCGCCGACCGTCTGGTTTTCGGGCTTGGAAACAAATCGCACAACGGTGCCGCAATTGCTGCTCTGGCGCGGGCCGAACTAAGCATCGCCCAGCGCCGCCAGATCGCCCACGGTAATCTGGATCGTCTGACGGGGCTGGGAAAAACGCCGTCCGTTGCCCAGCATTGGACGTCCAACACGCTGTGGCCCCGTTTTCTGGAGGGGGAACCGCTGGCGGAAGTCGACATTGTGGATGCCCATGGCCACCTTGGCCCGTCGGCCGGCTACGTCTTGGAAACCCACGAGGAGCATGCGCAGCTTCAGGTCGCACTCCGGGCGATGGATCGAGTCGGCATCCGGACGTTCATCGTTTCGGGTCTGCAGGCGCTCCTAGGCGCACCCGTCGAAGGCAATGTGCTGCTAGAAGATGTGGTGCGCTCGCACACGGATCGTGTCTCTGGATATTTCACCTTCAATCCGTTCTATGCAACGGAGCTGGTGACACACTTCCACGCCTCCTTTACGGGCTCGTTTTTCGTCGGGTTCAAAACCCTCTGCGACTACTGGAAGGTCAAAATCACGGACGAGCGCTTCAACCCCATGTGGCAGTACGCCAGCCGCCATCGGCTACCGGTGCTTTCGCATACCTGGGACGGATCCTACGATACACCGATGCTGTTCCGCGATCTGGCGCGGCGTTACCCCCGCATTCCGTTTTTACTTGGCCACAGCGGCGGCGGTGCTAGCGGGCGCAGCGAAGCGGAGGCTCTGGCACGGGAGTGTCCGAACGTTTACCTGGAGTGGTGCGGCAGTTTCTGTAATCCTTGCTCGTGGGAAGAGACGCTACGCACCGTCGATCCGCGACAAGTCGTGTTTGGCTCCGACGCCATGGCACACAGCTTCGATTGGGAGCTTGGCCGTCTGCTGTCACTTGATGTACCGGACGATGTCCTCTTGTCGATTCTCGGCGGTAATATGCGCCGCATTCTGGCTCAGCGCGTCCCGACTGCCACCGCGCCTCGCCAAAAACGTGTTTTATCAAAGTCCAAAACTGGAAAAAAACTATGAGCACCCCGGCTAAACCTTATGTCAAATACTCGACTGATGAATTGATGGAAGTCATCGACGTTTTCAACGTCAGTGCTACTGCCAAATCGCAGATCCAAGCCATTCTCGACCGTGAGGACCCCACGCCGAACGCTGGAAATTTCTTTCGCTACTACAATCCGCGCAGCAAATCGCAACTCTTTGAGGAGCAGGTGCAGGCCAAGGTCGGTGTCAAGCATGCGCTGGCTGTGAACTCGGGAACAAGCGCACTAATTGCCAGCCTAGTGGCAGCAGGGGTCGGCCCCGGCGACGAGGTGATCGTCCCCGCCTATACCTTTTTCGCCTCAGCTTCGGCCATAGTCGTCGCCAAGGCCATCCCGGTCATCGTGGAGATCGACGAAACGCTGACGCTCGACCCCATCGCCGTTGAGAAGGCCATCACCCCGCGTACTAAGGCGATTTTGCCGGTACACATGCTGGGACTGCCGTCAAAAATGGATGAACTGATGGCCATTGCCCACAAGCACAAGCTGATGGTCATTGAAGATGCCGCGCAGGCTTTTGGCGGCAAGTACCATGGCCGCTATCTCGGCACCATTGGCGACACGGGCTGCATCAGCCTTGACGCTTACAAAGTCATCGGCACGGGCGAGGGTGGTCTGGTGCTGACGGACAACGACTGGCTCTACACTCGTGCCCAGAGCTATCATGACGCGGCCGCTTGCTGGCGGCCAGATCGCTTCGCGCGAGAGCGCCAGCCGGGCGAACTGTTCTGTGGCGAAAATTACCGTATGTCAGAGTTGTGCGCCGCCGTCGGCATCGCTCAGTTGCGCAAGCTGGACTGGATCAACGAGCGGACACGGGCCGTCTGGACGCAAATTCGTTCCGAAACGAAACTGCCCTCCTGCGCGCACTGGGTCGAAGCCAATGACCCCGACGGCGTCTGCGGCTACTCGCTGGGAATACTATTCGAAACCACCGAGCAGGCCGTCAAGGCCATCACCAGCAAGATCGGTCTCGGTGGCCTTGCGGCCGGCGATACTAAGGGTGTTCGCGACTGGCACGTCTACTGGAACTGGGAGCAGATTTTAGAGCAGAAGACGGCGACGGCCGAAGGCTGCCCGTTCAAGTGCCCCTTCGTCAACAAGTTGCCAGCCTATTCCGTGGATATGTGTCCCCGTACGAAGCAGATCATACGCCGCTTGGCCACGATCAGCCTCGGTCCTGACATGACCGCTGGGGCGGCATCGAAACTCGCCACTAAACTGACGGCCGATCTGGCGAAGTTGTTCTAAATAGGAGTAACTATGCTCAAGATTGACGCATTAATCGATTTGTTTTTCAAAGAGCTGCCGTGGGATCAGCGCGTGGCGCGGATTGCCGAGTGCGGCTACCGCTACATCGAAACGTGGCAGGGCGGCGATGCCGCCGTGCTCAAGCAGATGGGCGATGCGGGGAAGAGTTGCGGCGTGGAACTGGTGAGCATCGTGCTGAATAGCCCCAGCGACCCCAAGACGGCACCCGTCGCGACAGAAAACCAGCAGCGTTTTGTCGATCAAATCGAGCGCTTCGCAGATCATGCGCTGGCGGCCGGATGCCGCCAGGGCATCGTCACGACCGGCCCATCCGTTTCCGGACGGAGCTATTCGGAACAGAAGCGCACCTTGGTGGATACGGTGCGAGCCGCCGGCGAGCGCGTGGCCAGCAAGGGCTTCCGCCTCAACATCGAACCCCTCAACACCGAAGTGGATCACCCCGGCTACTTCCTCTCTTCACGGGAGGATTCGGTCTCGATCATCAAGGAGGTGGGGCTGGACAACGTCCGCCTGCTTTACGACATCTACCACATGGATATCATGTTCGGCAACCAGACGGCCTTTATCGAGTCCAACATCGAGTGCATCGGACACTTCCATGCCGCCGGCATTCCCGGTCGCCACGAGCCAGACGACGGAGAGACCAATTATCCCTTCCTCGTCCAGCGGATTTCGCACACCGCCTACAACGGATACTTTGGCTTGGAATATATGCCCTTGCTGGAAAGCCGGGAAAGCCTAACCCGCACACTCAGTCACCTGACGGTCTGAGAAGCTTTGTCGTGTTCGCGGTCCGTAATCGGTCAGGCACAGGGGCTGTGCCTGACCGATTACAGTCGCTAGTTGCTA
>CAZUAY010000320.1:0-4119 GCA_964618405.1 uncultured Lentisphaerales bacterium | reverse complement strand
GTATGGCAACCTTACCCAGCTTACGATGCCTTATGTGATTTCTGTTCGTCAGACCAGAAGTTTGCCTTTGGCTTCCTTCAGATTCCACCTCGCGATGGACACCCTTGCCTTTGGCTATGTGCTTGGCACTATCAACCCGCACTAGGGACTTTCACCCATTAGACTGCGCCCATGCCGGGCGCACCATAAAAAATGCTCTATCGTTTTTGATTGAGCATTTTTTCTTACATGTATACTGTTTCATATCTCAACTTTGGTTACGGTAACAAACTATTAAAACGTATTTCTTCATAATACTCTCCAATATTTAGGTATACTAGCAATTCAACATTTATGCAGATAATCCTTTCCATAATTACTAAATGCAGGAATATAACGGATTAAGGCGAAATGATTCTATTAAGTGGACCGTGTAAATGCCCGGGATGGAAATCCCTTTTCACGTTTTTCTCCACGAAGCGGCGCACTTAACTTGGCAATTTACCACATAAACAAATAAATTCATATTAATCAAAAGGGGGACTTGTATGTCAGGAACACTTTTTACAGTTGTCTCAGGTAGCACTTATCGCGGAGAACCCATTGCAGCGTATAAAGACGGAATTGTATACAAAGCCAGTTATGGCTTAGGTGAAATTTTACGTGGAGAACCCATTGCAGCGTATAAAGATGGAATTGTATACAAAGCCAGTTATGGCTTAGGTGAAATATTACACAGAGAACCCGTTGCTATATACGAGGGCGAAAGTGACGGAGCAGCAGCAGCGACAGCGGCTATGCTTTTAGGACTGATTAATTCTCATAATATTGGCGATCAATCAATTTCAAAGCACGATAAAGACGATACAGGGGATTTAAATAATGGTTGTGCGTCTTGGATAGGATATTTATCAATAGCACTACTAGTTGCTATTATTGGTTTTTACATTTATTTGCCATTAGTTGTGGGTGCAATGATTCTAATTGTGCGTATTTATTCAACACTTTCACGTAGAAGATTCAATCTAACTTTTCGAAATACTTTTCAAGGAGTGTTATTTGGTATTGGAGCTTGGTTGTTATCATGTGCATTTTGGGAATTTACCTTAGTGATACCTGGTATATTAACTGCTTCCAGCGATGTAATGCATTCGATTTTAAATTCCATGCTCCCGTATATGAAGTTGTCATTTTATTGCTATATTCCAATGGGTATTTTATGGTGTTGTGATGAAAAAGATAGACCAAACATGATAACGACAATCATTATTCTGATAGCAAGCTTAATAGGCACGTTTTTTATTTGTGAATTTCCAGTATATTTATTAGGATATGAATTATATTTGGAGTTAATGAAACCGTTTATAAATATTGATTAAGGTTAATTGTCGAGTCATGAACCGGCTTTAAAGGTTATTGAAGATTTAAAGATTAAATACCCAAATTATAAAAACAATAGAGAATTATTAACTCAGCGCCAAACAATGGTGGAGTCCTATTAATTAAATAATAATGATCCATTCTGTCATCCCACAAAAAATGCCCAATCATCATGATTGAGCATTTTTTATCTCATACGTATACTGTTTCATATCTCCACTTTGGTTACCTTTACATCCTTTACGGTCAGGTACTGGTCCTGGACCCATTCACAAAACGGTACCGGGGAGTAGGCGTCTTCCTCTTTTTCGATTGCTCTTTTGGCTGCCTGGGGATAGTAATAGTCATTGGCAAATTCAGTGATCATAAGGTCGTCATCATCCATCTCGGCAATCAAAGGCACACATTTTCCGGGTTCGATATGGTCTGCATAAACGATTGCTTCCACGCGCTCACCTCTTCTGACTATCGCTTCACAGTCAATGTTTCTTTTCAGCCATTTGGCGAATTTTGCCGGGGTCACGTTTTTGGGGGTTTTTGTTGTCATTTAGTATTCCTCCTATCTCAATATTTGAAAATAAATCAACGGATTACTCCATTAATCGCAGTATTTTAAAAATGTTAATTTCGTCGCCGTTACTATCCAAAAACTCACCCTATCACAGCTCGCTGGGTCATGCCCTTACATTCCTTCGTTCTGTTTTATGGATAAAAGCGGAGATAGAGTTTAAGCTTAATTACTGCCTCAGTGGGCTAATGGAGGAAATCTCCTTATCTCCGCTTTATCGGCTTTTTAGGTTCTGCCCTTAGGCAGCTTGCTTAATTTGATTCTTTCTGAATTCACCAAGTACTAATTCTGCTTTGTATTCTGTGTGTTTTTTCACCAGGTTGTATATCACGGTTATTATCTTCTTTGAAATAACTACCAGAGCCTGCTTCTTCTTTAGTGGATTGTTCTGCCTTGTTTTTAAGTATTCGTAAAGCTTTTTCATTTCAGCGTTTACTGCAACCATGATTATGGCCATTTGATAAAGGATACTCCTCAAACTCTTTCTTCCACGCTTCGATATGCCTGTTCCGCTTTTACTTTTACCGGAGCTATCCTCAACCAGGTTATAGCCTGCCATTTTGCTTATTTGACGTGGATTATCGAATCTAAGCGGATCACCAATCTCACCTAAAAAGCTAGCAGCGGTAATCACTCCTATGCCTGGAATACTAAGTATTATTTCTTTAAATCCTGTTTTACCTAGTGCCACTTCCATTGCTGCTTCAATCTGGTCCAGCTGTATTGTTAAAAGTTCCAATTCCTCAATTATTAGTCCTAATCTTAACTTGGCTGATAATAATCCATACCCTACCCCAATAGAGTTTTTTGCTGCTTCAATTAGCTCTTCGGCCTTCTTTCTGCCTACTGTTTTTTTAACGGCCTTTTTTATTTCGGCTAGTACCCCATCTACTCCTAATTCAATTATCAGCGAAGGAAAGGGACAGGATTTTAATATCTGCAGAGATGCCTTTCCTTTTAAAGGGTTTTTGAACACAGTCTTTATTTCTGGAAAATATTCATCCATCACTGCTGTTATGGTGTTTTTTATGGCGTTATAACGCTTCATCAGGCTTATTCTTGAGTTTGCCAGCACCCTCAGTTCCGCGAATATATCCTGGGGCATATATACTTTGTAATACCTGCCGTCACGCACCAGTCTTGCTATAGTTAGAGCATCTTTCTTATCGTTCTTGGTCTGGCTGTTATCATCAAGTTCCTTGGCTCGTTTTGTATGGTACGGATTAACCATTACTACTGTTACTCCATGCACTATCAGATAGTTTGCCAACGGTTTCCAGTAATGCCCTGTGGGCTCCATTCCTACGATAACATCTTCAAGTCTTTTGTTCTTGCAAATTGCATCTATGCTTGCTAATATAGTTTCGAAGCCGTTTCTATCGTTTTGGAATTTCAAGGCTTTGCCTATTTCTAAACCTCGATAATTTACGAACCGTGCCCACTGTGTTTGTTTTGCGATATCTACGCCTATAATTAGTGTCTTTGGTGTTATTGCTTCTAATTTTTGATTATTACGGTTCTTCATCTGCTTTTGACCTCCTGATTTCTATGTTTTTTGTGCGTTTGCTAGGCACACATAAAATCATAGCAGGAGGTTTTTTAATTCTCAAAGATCATTTTCATTCATTACAGGAATGCTCGTAGACGTTATTAAAGCTTTCAGCAGTCACCGGCGTCTCCATACATATGCCTTCACACCGGCCGCAGGCATAGGCTGTGCTTACATAGTAAAGATGTTCCGCCCGGGAATCAGCTGCAAAATCAAGCAATGAGGACAGGCTTTCTACGTTGGTGTTCATGACCCGCTCCCGGTTACGCTCTGCAAAGCTGGTGTCCGAAGCACAGTGGATGATCTTGCCCGCGTTGGCGCACAGATCGCCATATGCCTTATCATCAAGGCCCAGATGCCTTTTCGAAAAATCCGCCTCAATGGCAGACAGTTTTCCCCCGGGATCAATGTTTAACCAGCGGGCAAGGCGTGACAGCCTGTCTGACAGCCTCATATCCCCGGCGGGTCTTCCCAGTACCGTGACCTGATATCCTCGTTCCAGCAGTCCCGCCATCAGAAAAGCTCCTAAAAATCCGGTTGCACCGGTCAGAATGATGGAACGTCCCGACTTCCCCTGCATAGTATCCCTCCTCACTTATGTGAGAATTTTGCATAATTCAATAAATCCTTCAATATTGTCACT
>CAZUAY010000319.1:1815-4153 GCA_964618405.1 uncultured Lentisphaerales bacterium | reverse complement strand
ATGGCTACATCACAACCCGCTGCTGTTCCATCCATTAAATCGAAACGCACAGCCTTTGTACTTTCATTGTTATTGGGCACTTTGGGCATTCACCGGTTTTACCTGAGGCAGTATATCCGGGGCACTGTGTATGCATTGTTCTGCTGGACATATGTTCCCACTTTTCTGGGGGTTTTCGATGCCATATATTTTGCCCTTATGGGAAGGGAAAAATTCGATGCGTTGTACAATGGCATTCCGTTGCCTGAAAAACTGACCCATTGTGCATTATGCAAAAAGAAATTAAACGCTATGAATAAACCCATGTGGGGAATGGGAAAACTTACCGATGGTGGCAACTTATGCTACAATTGCTTTGCGAATAAAAGAGCTCAACCTTCCGGTTATTCAATACATAAGCAGAAAAATTTCCAGTCCAGAGAGGATGAAGATATACAAAAAAAGCAGGCATTAACCGCTATGTTTACCGAAGAGTTTTACCAATTGCTTCAATACCACGTAAATAAAATTTTGCCTTTATCAGAAAAGTTGCAAAATGACACCGCCCTGGCTGAACGCCTAAAGGACTTTCCCCTTGCTCATGCTACCCGGGCTGAATTTATAAATGGCTGTGTGGTGTGGGATATGGTAAAAACCGTTCATTTGTTAACAGCCCCTTCTTTTAAAGCTTCTTCAATTGAAGCCACAGGAATGAGCCTGTTAATTATACCCCTTTTGCCCAACAAAATTTCGCCTTCGCTGTCGGACGCTGGTTACTTGACCTTGGTTGAGCATCATAAAAAGGGTCAATTCAAGTCACTTGCCACCTCAATATACGACATTGGCAATGAACAAAAACCACTGATGCTTGATATGAAAACATCGGACAATACAACCATTACTTCCGATTTTACATTGCCTGCCTTCCTCAAATTAATTGACAGCCTCCTGTACGATGAATATGCCAGTCACCTATACCGTTTCGCTACCATCATATCGAAGGCTGATGGTAAAGAGACCAGCGAAGAAGTTGAAAAACTAAAATACATCTATGCCCAAACCCATAACCCACTGTGTGAAGACCCGGAGATAAATGCACAGAAAGAAGCCAATAACTCAGCATCCCTTGATGAAGTGCTGGCTGAACTTAACAGCCTGATCGGGATGGAAGCGGTAAAAACCGAAGTCAACTCACTGGTAAATTTTATCCGCATCCAAAAAGCACGGATAGATTCGGGTTTAAAGGCTTCCGCCTTGTCATACCACATTGTGTTTACAGGCAACCCCGGAACCGGAAAAACGACAGTGGCCCGCATTGTAGCGAAAATTTACAAGCATTTGGGCCTTTTACAACAAGGGCACCTGGTTGAAACCGACCGCTCCGGGCTCATTGCCGAATATACCGGTCAAACCGCGGTAAAAGTGAACAAGGTTGTGGACTCAGCCTTAAATGGCGTGCTTTTTATTGATGAAGCCTATTCACTTGTGGGCGAAAACAAAGATGATTTTGGCAGGGAAGCAGTTGCAACCCTTATTAAACGCATGGAAGATGACAGAGAGAGGCTGGTTGTTATTCTTGCAGGCTACAACGATGAAATGGATGGTTTTATTCATACCAATCCCGGGCTTAAATCGCGCTTCAACAGATACATTCACTTTCCCGATTACCCACCATTTGAAATGATGGGCATACTTAAAAGTTTATGCCAAAAATTGGATTTCACCCTCACCCATGATGCGGAAGTAAAGGTATTGGACCTTTTTTCGCAGGCATTTGCTTCGCGTGACAAAACCTTTGGTAATGGAAGGTACGTGCGCAATATATTTGAAAAAATGCAGGAAAACCAGGCCAACCGCATCGCCAAAGAACGTGTGCTCAATGTAGAGGTGTTAAGTACTATCCATGAAAATGATGTGCCTGTTAGCCCAGCCTTGCCATACTTACTTGATTCGTTGTATTGACATCAGTAATAAGTTACATTGACATTAAAGCCGTTGCACCCTTAATTTTTATTAGTTGCTATCAGATGGTTATCATGAGATTTTTCACTATGCCAACTTCATAGAGCATCCTGCGGTGGTATCAGCACCAGGCATTCTAATTTTGATTACTACGCAGCCGGAAGGCTTGTTAAAAAGTAAAGAAAACCAAAAGCGGCCAATGCCAGACAATGCGCTACCAACAAAACAACTGCTTTGCGATGATAACTTTTCCATACCATGGCCGCGAGTATGAATGGGCTAATTGGGTAAGTCAACACAAATAAGGCGAAGGCCATAAACCTTAAATTCAGCGTAAGCTGAAGAACGCCAGTCAAAAAAACAAAAGCAAGGTAGATGTATAGTATGGCCATGCCTG
>CAZUAY010000319.1:0-1805 GCA_964618405.1 uncultured Lentisphaerales bacterium | reverse complement strand
AAAAACCTGTGTTACGTCAGGCAGAAAGAATAAGTCCGGTTGATAATAAAGTAAAACCTGTCCGCCATAGGAGGAAGCATCTAATATATTGGCATGTATGACAGAACTGTTTCGGGAAAAACCATGAATTTAGTATATAAAAACTGATTTGTAATAAACCCAACCCGGTATACCACCTCGTTCTTACATCTTCAGGCTTACCTTTTGGGCAATGGTCTCACCTTTGGTGTTGATGCCGATTTCAAAATAAACCTCATTTTTCGGTTTAAGCTCGCTAAAATCAAAACCTGAGGTGCCCGGAGGAGTGGTCATTGTTTTTACCGGTCTTATGGTTTGACTGTTTTTCTCTGAATCCATAAACCCATCCGACGACTTTCCTTTTATAATCGTTATGTTACAGATATTATCATCTTTGCCAAAACCAAACCTGATCAATTGAATGGCCAGGGAAATACAGGCTATAATAAAAAAAACTGCTACCAGAAAAGATAGAATATTACTAAGCATGGTGTTAATTTTTATTCAAAGTTAAGGTAAAAACAAGCAACTATGCAACCCTCTGAACAATAAATGATTTTTTAGCCTGTTCAGATAAATTATTCGCTTTCGAACTACAAGGGTGCTCATGCTGCATGAATTTAGCTCGATTTTGCAGGGGTAAATGTTATTTCCTCCTCATTTGCTGATGAGCTTATTGGTAAACTGGTCTCCGAATTTGGCTTTTACGGTTTTAACAATATTTTTAAGCTGAAAAATATGAGCCCGGTTGTCCAATCCAAAGTACAGCGTTCTGTTGCACAAAGAATGATGAAAAGCTATAATGGGAAAAATGTTGAAGATTAAACTCCGTATCAGGTAACCATTGGAACAGTCAAGTTTAATAAAGGTCTGCTGAAAAAATAATATATCATTGGAGGCCAATATGGTACAATACTATTTTTTTAAATGAAACGGGTTTTCCCGAATCGAACATTCTGCGCTTTTATATTACGGTGCGCTGCACCTCCAAAATCATTCATCATACATTTTCTACAAATATTTCGCCACTCTGTGGCTATGTTTTAGGTGCAGCGCACCGTAATATTTGTAGAGTGAATAATTCAAAATGATAAAAAGGTGCAGCGCACCGTAATATAAAAAAAGATGTGAGTTGTTGTTAGTTTTCCAGCAGGTCCTGACAAGGTATTGTAATGTTTCTCAAAATCCCTTTTCCGGCCAATAACCCTTTGGCCTTACATCTTCAGACTTACCTTTTGGGCAATGGCTTCCCCCTGTCTGTTGGTCCCGATTTCAAAATAAACCTCATCTTCCGGTTTAAGTTTGCTGAAATCACTAATGGTGCTTAGTTTGTGGAAATATAAATTGTTGTAATAATTCGGATGCTTAATAAAACCATAATTCCCATTCAACAAAAGTATAGTGCCAATATTATTCCCCGCCTCCCCTGGCGATGAAGGCAATGGTTTGGGATTTACAGGTTTTGGTGTTTCGTCAATCCAGGGCATGAACAATTGGGCTATCAGCGGTTCATTTTTTATTAAGCGGTTATCAATAAGCTGATGCATGGCAATGGGGTAGGTGGCTTCCTCCAACAATTCCTGCGAGGTGCGGTTTCCCGTTTTTTTACCTGAATTTGTAATATACTCAAAGTCCCAGCTTAGCAAAACTACATGCATACCCTGCAATTTGAGTTTGCGGATAAGCGAAGCATAATCGCCATCGGAAGTCACCAACACAATTACATCGAATTTCCCGGATGAAGCCAATTGCAAAGTTTCAGCGGCAAGCCATACATCAATGCCTTT
>CAZUAY010000318.1:0-4160 GCA_964618405.1 uncultured Lentisphaerales bacterium | reverse complement strand
TTCCCGCAATTTTATCGGCCTTTTATCTACGCGCCCCTACTCTTTGGAATGCTGATCTTATCCTTACCGCGGAGCCAACGGGCATTGTAAAGCTCTACATCTTCACAACACTCGCAGGGCCTCGACGTGTCTTTCTTTGCCGATGCAACCCCACTCATGTTTCGGACAAACGACGCCGGCCCAAGCACCAAGCCATAACTGAAATAACGAACCTTACACCGTAGCATCTCAAAGAGCGAGAGCTTAGTGCCTTTTATGAGATCCGCTTCCACCTTCTCAGGCACAAACACCCGAGTCTCTTTTGGGTTCTGAAGGTTGTCATTTACTTCCAGCACGGCCTCACTCATGTCGGACGGTTCGGAACCAGCCTCAGCCGCTTCTGGTGCAAGCGTCTCGATAGTGCCATCGATTGCCGACGTATACACCTCTAAAGCGATCTCATAAGCCACCTTGCGACGCGCATACGCTGCCGCAACCAGTGCGCACAAACCATGACGAGAGAGGGTGTTGCCACGAACCGCTGTGCCATAACCCGACCAACGGTACTCGCTAGGCCCCTCAACAATCTCTGCCCGCACCGGATTCAGATCAATATACGCACCGACAGCCACCAGCGTCTTATAGTCCGGCGAAAGAAAAATGCTCTTGAACCGCGACCCCCAGATCGTACCCGTATGGTTGTGCCGATGGTTATACGACATAGAATACGTCTCTTTTAGCGTCTTACAAAACTGAGAGAGATCGAACATACGCCGACGCAACGCTTCTTTGGCTTCAATCGCCTTAAACGTAAGGCCGCGACGATCCCACGCCTCCCAATCATTCAGAAGTCGATCCGTCTTCGTATCGCCATACAGCACACGCATCTTTTCAACCAACTCCACATCATCAACTTCATGCTCTCGAGGAACCTTCACAAGCAAGTGGAAGTGGTTGTCCATCAACGCAAACGTCAAGACCTCAACACCCGAGAAAACAGCAATCTTAGCCATCAACCCCATCAGGACATCCTTTTCATGGGCATTCATCAAAAACTCCTGGCCCGCAATCCGACTAATCACGTGATAATAGCCATCGCCCTGTGCTACCATCCTTTTTCTTCTCATAACCCCCTCCTCTCGTTTGAGCAAAACTTATCATATCCAGAACCTGTACCGCAAGCTTTATTTAGGGGACAGACCCCATTTTTGTTTTGTTTTTAGGGGACAGACCCCATTTTTTAAGCCACGGTAGTGGCGGCCAGTTCTACTAGTCCACGTTAAAAACTCTGCTGGCTAGAACGGTAAAAAGCCTTACAAAGGGGGTGGCACCCTTTAGCCCTCAGCGCTCATTATTTAGGGGACAGACCCCATTTTGTTTCTCAGCCACGGTAGTGGCGGCCAGTTCTACTAGTCCACGTTAAAAACTCTGCTGGCTAGAACGGTAAAAAGCCTTACAAAGGGGGGGGCACCCTTTAGCCCTCAGCGCTCATTGATCCGGCCACGAAGCAGAAGCAGCAAGAAGGGTGCGCCAAACAGCGAGGTAATCACCCCTACCGGTATCTCCGCAGGAGAAATGACCGTCCTGGCAATGACATCACAGCACAGCAGAAAAACGCCGCCAACCGCAATCGATGCGGGTACCAAACGACGATGTAGCGGACCCAACAGTAGCCGACAAGCATGCGGAATCATCATGCCGACAAACCCGATCGGCCCGCACAGCGACACCACCGCCGCCGTCATCAATGAAACCGTCAGGAAAAGAATGTTTCTCACCTTGTCGATGTTCACGCCGCGCGAAGCTGAGATCTCATCGCCCAACAACATCACGTCGAGCTCCTTTGCCAGGAAGACCGTTGCGCCCACTCCGATGATAAGTGCTGGCACAAGCTGGAGCGCATCCCCAAAGCCCGTCACGAAAATCCCGCCCATCATCCAATAAAGTGTCTGAATCGTCTTCGACGGATCGGAGACATATTGCAACAGCATAATCAAACTCGAAAAGAAAAAACTGCACCCGACACCGGCCAGCAGCATCGTCGTAACCGAAGCGCGTCGCTTCAGGCGGAACGTCCCGTAAACAATCGCAACAGAAAGCAGAGCACCCATGAACGCGCTCGATTGCACTGCCGCGTGGCCGAGTACCGACCCTGCCACACCAAACTGAAGCGCCACAACCGCACCGAACGATGCGCCGCCCGATACGCCCAGTGTATACGGCGTAGCAAGCGGATTGCGGAACATCGCTTGGAAAACAAGCCCCGCTAGCGACAATGCCGCACCCACAAGGAACGCCGTGACACACCGTGGCATCCGCCAGTCAAAAAACAAGCGCGCTTCATCCCCGCGTGGATTACCGATGATCTCCAGAGGCGACATCACGGGATTGCCGATCAGCCCAGCAAGAAATGTCACCGCCAAGAAGACGCCAACGACCGCCACCGCACACGCCGTGAACCAAAGCCACGGGTTGCGAAGTCGTGCCGATGCCGCAGAAACCGGTGCCGTTTTCGGCGCGACAACATCCATCTTCATTTTGACTCTGGTCGCAGGATAGACCAGCGGCTCAAATTCGCAACCAAAGATGGTGTTCAGCGTATCCGGTCTCAGTGCTACTTCTGATGCTGCATCAACCACGAGTGCGCGCTTTGCAAGCCCGAGGATACGGCATCCGTCAGCGGCAGCGCGTGCAAGATCGTGTGTCACGGTGATGACCGTGACCCCGCGCTCAGCGCGAAGCTTGGCGATGATCGCAGAAAATTCGGTCTGTCCAGCTGGATCAAGAAAGGTGAACGGTTCGTCCAGCAGCAAGATCGGCGCATCCTGTGCAATCGCCGCGGCCAACAGCACGCGCTGACGTTCTCCACCGCTGAGTTCATCAAACCGTCGATCGGCCAGTAATGCTGTCCCCGTTAGCCCCATCGCTGCAGCCACCGCTTCGCGATCGACAGCGGACGTGGGATCAAACATCGTAAAGTATGGATACCGACCCGTCATCACCACATCGCGCACCCGCATCGACGGAATCGCATTCGTCCCCTGCGGGAGAAATGCCACTTGCCGCGCGAACCCCTTGGGCGTAAACGTGTCGAGCCGCTGTCCATTGATCTCGATAAACCCAGACGTTGGCTTCAGCAAACCCGCAATACAACGTAGCAGCGTCGACTTGCCTACTCCATTGGGGCCGATCACTGCGACCGACTCACCTCGCATCACCGTAAACGACACATCCGCGAATGTGGCAGAGTCTCCACCCTGCCACGCAAACGAAACACCCCTCACCACGATGGCGGGGAATGGGGGCTTCTCTGCATTTTTTATGATTGATTTGGCGCTTTCCATTTTGTCGAGCAAAGTATAGTGACAGGGTTTGCGCAAGTCAACGTAATCGTAATCGGTCGCTAGTTGCTAGTTGCTAATTGCTAGTACTACGGAATGCTCCTGCGAAAGAGCCGACAGGGTTCCACCCAGATGGGCATCGAGGATTTGCGTTTAGAATTAGAGAGATCTCCGCATACGATAGGCTCGCGGCGACGAGAGAAACACGCCGAAAACCCAGACCGTTGTCACGCACGACTCGCGACTGTAATCGGGCAGTCAACGGGGGGCACACCCCGTCACTGACCGATTACAAAAAAAACGAAAAAAGAACTTGCACGCCCCTACTCTTTGTGATAGTTTATTGCCCGTTCAAGCGAGCTTAGCTCAGTGGTAGAGCGCTACCTTGCCAAGGTAGCTGTCGAGGGTTCGATCCCCTTAGCTCGCTCCAATTTTTTTCATGGGAGTATAGCTCAGTTGGTAGAGCAAATGACTCTTAATCATTGGGTCGTGGGTTCGAATCCCTCTACTCCTACCATGTAAAAGTAAGTAAAAAGGCCGACTTTCCTAGGGGAAGCGGCCTTTTTTTTTATATCAGGGCTGCTGAAAAAGATTTCATCCGACTGAATATTCCGCTTGAAGAGTCTGTGAAGACGGGGCTATAGTCCGGAATGTTTTGAACATGGCTTACTGTGGGTCGGCACGGTAGCAGACGTCGTCCCGGCTAGCCGTGATCCTCAGTCCACGCATCCTAATCCATCCAAACCTCACCCAACTTTACCCCAAACAGTCCTAAGCGACCGAGGGGGGCAAGAATTCAGATTTATTCGCCGAACCAACACGCAAAAAAACAGCGTACCA
>CAZUAY010000317.1:0-4307 GCA_964618405.1 uncultured Lentisphaerales bacterium | reverse complement strand
TTCTTTGCACTCTCAATTTCCAACAGCCAACACTCAAATCCAATTTCCAAGTGGGGAACTTCGATCAGGCCGTCTACGATCTTAGGTTATTATCGTAGATTTCGCGAGCGGTCATTCATTATTAGAAGAGGAAATTGAGCTTGCGACAGAAAAGTGCGCAAGGAAGGTGTTAGGTTTCAGGCCCTAGGTTCTAGCTGGGAGAAAATTACGAATTATGAATTACGAATTGAAAAAGCGGCTCCCTCGCTACTCGCTACTTCCCCCAACACTGCATCCGGAAAACCTTGTAATCTTGTCCAAAACCTTCGCCACTAGCGACTAGCCACTAGCCACTAGCGACTTCTCTTAGCGACAAAGCTAACGACAAAGTTTTTTCAAACAAAACTACTCACTACACACGCATCACTCGGCTTGCCGAGACGGCTGCGCCCCACTTCGCTTTGCAACCACAAAGAAACGGGGTCTTGCTAGCGACTAGCCACTAGCCACTAGCGACTAGCGACTGTAATCGGTCAGAATCAAAATTGCTATTGACACTCGTTTTACTTCTTACTAAAGTTCAGCTCAGCAACGCACACACCTGTCGCTGGACTAGCGATAGGGATAAAAGACAAAAAAAACAGAAGACCAAATAAATGAAATTCAGAAAATACGCCGCCCTGATCGCAACCGTTTCGGCCTCAGCTCTTTTCGCGCAGGAAGTAGAAATTCCTGCAGCCGTCGAAACCCCAACGATGGAAGAAGCCAACACCGTTGCGGCCTCCGCTGGAGTCGACGTTGCCAGCGCAGCGGTATACCGCGATGGCTGTAAGCTCAGCGACAGCTTCGTCATTCAGCCGAATTTTTCTGTGGGGTTCTCTGCGTTTGATGCCCTTCCTCTAGAATTAGGAGTTTGGGCGAACTATGCGACAGATGCTAAAGACGACGGCGCGACACAAAATCATTGCTTCACAGAAGTTGATTTAAGCATTGGAACAGCGTTCGACCTTGGCAACGACACGGAACTAAGCGTTTCGTTGGTCACGTGGCAGTATCCCAATATGGTGGACTGGAATGGCGAAGAGGTCATCATCGTCAGCATCGCCAAGACCATCGGCCTCGTTGAGGTCGGTTCTGATTTCGAGAAGATGCTGACGGGAGATTGCGAATATAATTTCGACATCTATCCGTACGTCGAGGTGTCAAAAGACGTAACTGAGGAGGTATCCGTAGGCCTCAAGGCCTGTTGCAACTACTCGATGACTCCCTCATGGGAAGGTGCAGACGGTTGGACGGCCTACACCCTGACCGCCAGCGTTTCGGCGTTTAATTTTACCGCATACGCTACCTACTATGGACAGATGAACGACAAGTTTTACACCGATGAGATGTACGATGATGTCAATTCTGTCTTCGGCATCGGCTACAGCGTCGATCTCTAAATGCAAAAGGCATTCAATCCAAATATCGCAGACCGCGATCTAAAGTATTATATCTTCGACTGGGATGACAACATCCTGCACATGCCAACGTACATCCATCTGGAACGGCGGCTTGGCAATGGGACGTGGGTTCCTCACCTCGTCTCCACTGCTGTGTTTTCAGTTATTCGCAATGACAATGAAAATTATAGGGCGCCCGATAACGACTGGGAAAAAGCCTTTGCTGAATTCCGAGACTTCGCCAATAATGATGAAAGCAAGTTCCTCACGGACGCTCGTTTTGCCATTGATCGCGTGATCTCGGGGCAAGAGAAAGCTCCGCCGAGTTTTAATACGTTTAGACGCACCCTGATCGAAGGCCGCATGTTCGCCATCGTAACCGCACGCGGTCACAAGCCCGAAACGCTCCGCAATGGTGTTGAACTGTTCATCAACCGGATCCTCTCGGAAGCCGAACGCAAGGAGATGATCTACAACCTCCGCGGCTACGTTGTTTGCTACGAAGGCATGAAAGCCAATAACGCCTTGTCGGACGAAGCCGTGCTCGACAACTATCTCAGCCTCAACCGCTACCACGCAGTAACATCCCCAGATTTCATCGCATTGGTCAAAAAGGCAGACGGACCGGACACCGATAAATCTGAAATCCGCAAACAATTCGCCATTCTCGACTTCCTCGATCACCTTTTCAAAATGATCAAGCGCATCGGCGCACACAAACCGATCAGCGTCGGTTTTTCCGATGACGATCCGGCTAACGTCCATGCAGTCATGACGTTTATCCGTGAAAATCTTGCGGCCAAATTCCCATCCGTCAAGTTCGTTGTCTACGACACGTCCGACCCTGATGTCGAAAAAGGACACAAGATTATCGTTTCAGGTCAAATGGATCTTGGCTTAAAATAGCAACAAATGGCCTCTTTTTTTCTGTTTTAAAGGTAAAAAAACATTCCACTTGCTTAAAATACCGTATTTATTGTACGATTAGGCCAACTGAAATGCAATGTGTCACCTCAGGTTGACGCGATGTGTACTAATGTTTAACTGAACTCTGATTAATCCACAACACACCGAGCCCCCACCATGACCAACAATACATCTTCTTTGTCCACCACTCTCATCTGTATCGCCTCCGTAGCTGCCATTTCCACCATGGGCCTTTTTACGACCGGTTGCGAAGACGCCAGCAGAGTTGAGGGTGTTTCGTGGAACGCCAATACTCCCGCCGTCAGCACCGATACGACTACACCTCCGTCAGTAGATCCTGAAACTGGCGATGCGACGACACCGGGAGTAGATAGCTATCTCGATGCCGCCCCCTTCGGTTCATTCAACTGGAAATATGGTGGAGTCAACGGCGGTGGCGCCTCACACTCTGGCGTTAACATTTCGGGAGTCCGATTCGCCGGAAAGAGTGGGCTTTCTTTCACTTACGTCAATAACCTCTCCGCTTGGGGGCTTTCAAATGGGGACATCAGCTCAATCGCCTGTTTGTTCGTCTTGAACAACGCGGGTCAATGGGTTGGCGGAAAGTTCGATTGGATTTCAAGCAGTCGGACTTCGCGCGACTTTATAAACGTAAATGAAGGATATAACGGATGGACGTTGGCTGACGTTCCTAACCCTTGCCAAGCGGCATTCGTCATCGTGAACGGCAAACGGCGCTCTAACGTCATCGTTGGAACTTGGGCTCGATAATTTTACGCTGGGTAGATGAAAACAGAAGCATTTCAAGCGCAACTCCGGGATGCAGGGTTCTATAGAACACCCGGCAGTCCTCAGGGATTTCATCTACCTTCTTTTCTCGCTACCCCGATCTTCAACTTTTTTATGTTGGAGATCTTCATCCGAGGAAACATTCAATCGAAAAGACCCGACTTCATGGAGAAAGAGTGGTCGGACTTCGGTCTCCGTGTTCTGCGTCTCGTTGAGCGAGTTGGAGGGTACGTCTCGATTGAAGGCTTTGAGGACATCAAGGATATTGACTCGCCGGTCGTCTGGGTGTCAAACCATGTCAGTTCGCTCGAGACCTACCTATTCCCACCGCTCTTTATGTCGTGGCCAGGGCTGATCATCGTCTTGAAAGAATCTCTCGTCCGCTATCCACTCTTTGGTTCTGTGGTTCGAGCCGTCGATCCCGTGCGCGTGCAACGCAAAAATGCCATTGAAGATTTGAGAAAAGTTTTGCATGACGGCACCGCTGGCATCAAAGCAGGGCGCTCGGCTTTGATCTTTCCACAGGGCGCTCGATACCGTAGTTTCGATCCAGCAACCTTCAATACGCTCGGCACAAAACTTGCCCTCCATGCGAAAGTACCCGTCGTGCCGATCGCCGTCAGTACCGATTTCCTCCGAATTGGCAAATTGCACCGTGACGCAACTGCAAGCGTCCATCCAGCAAGCCCCGTTCGGATTGCCTGCGGGCCCGTCATCCCCTACGAACTCGGTCAAGCCGAGGTCCAGCGCCGCTCCGTCGATTTCATAACCTCCAAGCTGGCTGAATGGCAACGGGAAGACGGACTTCCCCTGCTGCTCCCCGAATAAGTCACGAATCATGAGTCAGTAATCGGTCAGTGACGGAGGGTGCCCTCCGTTGACAACCCGATTACAGTCGCTAGTCGTGAGTGGCTAGTGGCAGAATGGAGAAACAGTCATGTCCGGAAGAACGGTCTGAGTTTTCGGCGTGTTCAGACCTCACTAAATTGAGGTTTTTTCTACTTTTTTGTCGCAAGTTTAATTCCCTCTTCTAATGAGATTTCGAGTACAAGTCTCGTTTCCCTCAATACGAATACAAATACGAGATAGAGGCTGTCGTGAAGAAGGCGGTTTGTGGTCCCTCTTTTGATTTGAATAATCGCTTATTCTCTTTGCGGAGCAGGGTGGGGC
>CAZUAY010000316.1:0-4358 GCA_964618405.1 uncultured Lentisphaerales bacterium | reverse complement strand
ATTCGTAATTCATAATTCATAATTGGATTTGAGTGTTGGCTGTTGGAAATTGAGAATGCAAAGAACTCAGAAACCTTTTCGGATAACGTCTAGCGACTAGCGACTTAATCGGTCCGGCACAGCCCCTGTGCCTGACCGATTACAATCAAGCTTCTTTCTTGTCTTGTACAGAGCACATAACAATGGTAAAATAAATTGGAAATCAAAGAAAAAAACTAAATGCGCACCGTGCGCAGTGCAAGCAAAGAGAAAGAGGCAACGATGAATTACAATTTTCTACATCCACGCGACGAGATCGCGTTGACAATTTCCAGAATTTATAAGAACAAGATGACCACGACGACTGGCGGTAACCTTTCCATTCTCGATGAGAACGGAGATATGTGGATTACGCCGGCAGGAATTGATAAAGGGACGATGACCCCAGCCGATATCGTTTGTGTCAAGCAAGACGGAACCGTTATCGGGCGGCATCGGCCTTCCTCTGAATACCCCTTCCATCGTGCAATCTACGATGTTCGCCCCGATTTATCGGCCGTGGTGCATTCGCATCCCATGGCACTCGTTGCGTTTTCTATATCGAAGCGTGTTCCCAATACGCGTATTATTCCGCAGACCTACCGCTGGAACGGTAAGGTAGCCTTTTCGCCTTACGGGGTTCCAGGTAGTCTTGATCTTGGTGAGAAGATTGCTGAAAAATTTGCAGCAGGTTTTGATAGTGTCATTCTTGAAAGCCATGGTGTCTGTTGTGGTGGCCGAACGCTCCAGGATGCCTTCCAGCGTTTTGAGATGCTGGAGCTTTGTGCTCAAACCGAGATCAAGGCTTCTCAGCTTGGAACCCCACAGTTTTTGACTGAAGAGCAGTTACAGCTTGAGAGCAAAAGTGATATTCGGATTGCGACTTTTGAACATCGCATTTCCGATATGAGTGTGACAGAAAAAGATCTGCGTAATAAGATCTGTGAGTTTATTGGCCGCGGTTACCGCCAGAAACTTTTTACGGGTGCCACTGGGTCGCTTTCAGCTAGGCTCGATGCAAATTCGTTCTTAATCACGCCACATCCGCTCGATCGCTTCAGTGTTATACCAGAAGAAATTGTGCTCGTTCGTAACGGAAGGTGTGAAGCGGGGAAGAAGCCAAGTTATGCAGCGCTGGCGCATCGATTCATTTACGAAGAGCATCCCGAAATTGGTTCCATTATTAATGCAAACCCTCCGAGTTGTTTGGCTTTTAGTGTGTGTAATCGAACGATTGACACACGAACACTTCCGGAAAGCTATATTATGTTGCGAGAAGTTTCGCTCTTGCCCTTTGAGACCACGTTCACCAATCTTCCCAAGATGGTGGACACGCTTTCGCTCCGGCATCCCGCTGCGGTTCTTTGCAATAACGGTGTGATGGTTGTGGCTCCCGACGTCTTTTCTGTTTTCGACAAACTCGAAGTACTCGACAGTTCAGCGGAAGCCATTCTCGGAAGCATTTCCATCGGCGGACACGTTCCAATGAGCAAGGCGGACGTTGACGACATTATCGAAGCGTTTAATCTTCCAAAGTAATTGAGAAGGTGTTTTTGACGAAGTTTGCGACCCTGTTTTTTGAGTGTCACGAGCGACTAGCGATTTTCCGTTTTCGCGTCTTAAAACCTGTTGCCATGATGAGGCCTGAAATAGTAGCCCAGAACATAATGGTGCCGAACATCAGAATGCCCAGCGCAGTCGATTCTGTTCGTGGGACGTTGACCACATCCATCATGAACTGTAAGGCATTCTCCCGAACACCGGCACCTCCGGGTGTAATGGGGATGGCCGCGACCGTGTTTGCAATCGGCGAGATCACGAGCAGGTCGCGCAGGGGAAGTGTCATGGAAATGGATCGACTGAGTAGAAAATAGCAGCACACATCCGTGATGTGGTTTGTGATGGAGAGTGCGAAGGTTGCGAGCGTGGCGAGAGGGTGGGTGAGGCACACTCGAAAAGTTTCCCAAACCCGCAGTAAAATTGTTAGAATCTTCTCCGTTAATCCGTTTGGGGCAGGATGGAGCTTTTTGGCGAGACGACCCCAGTCAATGACAGTCAACAAAAGGACAACGATTATTGCAGCGGCGCAGGCGAGATAGACGCAGGAACGGAATGCCGTCAGGATTCGGCTATGATCAAAAAAATCCCAGCGAAAAAGCGAGATCGTTGTCACAAAAAACACCATGGCAATCAGCCCGATGAGCCGTTCAACGGCGATGGACGTTATCGCCGCTGTGCGACGGTCAGGGCACTTAACCGCTATCCAGGCAGCCTTGATAAAGTCGCCGCCGGTCGCACCAGGCCCGATTACGTTGAAGAAGTGGCCCGTTGCATAGAGACGCAGGGCCTCAAGGTAGGTGACAGGAAGTTTAAGTGTCCGTAGCAAAATGTACCAGCGCGTCATACCACACATCAAGGAAACACTGAATAAAGCTACGCCTGCTATGAGATACCCAGGGCGATCTCTTGCTAATTGAAGGGTTGCAACAAGTTGTTTTAGGTCGCCTGCACGGTAAATAAATACGCCGAGAAGGATAATGGCAAGTGCCACTGCACCCATCGTTAGTACTATTTTCTTCCATTGGCCACGGGAGGCTAGTTCAGTCTGCATTGGAGTACCCATTGTTTTTGTATGATACTATAAGAATATTCTTCGAACTTCAATGCAAAAAAGAGGAGATTTAAAATTCATATCGGGTGAAAACTCTCACCACTCGCGATTCGTAATTTTACTATCGGATCTTCACCAGAATAATGAAGAGAATTGGCATGAGGAGCGTTTGAATCAGGACAAACCGCATCAGCACCTGCGCATTCGTCCACTTCAGGTTACGACGGCAGTGATCATGGAGCGGGAACCGAACCCGATGAAGTTGACGTGCCATCCAGCATGGCGTCTTAGCCTGCGCTTGCTGGTCTGCCGTTGTTCCTGAGTTTTGGTTGGGATTCGTGGTCTCAAAACCGAACTTGGTGAGCATTTTTAAAAGTAAAAGTTTCAGAAGCCCTGTTCCTCCGTTGACCAACACAATCGGGGCTACAACGAGAACCAGGAACGGATTGCCACAAACGAGGACTGCAATGCCAACGAGAAGACCAAGAAAACGGGAGCCGGCATCACCCATGAGGACCTTGCTTGGCTCAGCGTTATACCAGAGATACCCAGCAATTCCACCGGCGACTGTTGCCGTGAGTATGCCCCAGCGTGCACCTTCCGGATTGTGTGGAATGAGGAGATAAGCGGAAATCTTTTCGTGTCCGACAACCCCATAGAGAAAGATTGCCAGCGCAAAGAGCGACATCAAGGTAAGCGTTCCCGCAAGACCATCGACACCATCGGAACAGTTGGTCGCGTTCATGGTCATCCACAGGAGCGCGACTGCCATGACACTATACCACCACCAATCAAGAAGCACCGGCGTTTTAATAAACGGGAGCCAGATTTCGACCGTTTGGCAACGGCACAAAAAAATGGCGGTTGCAAAGGCCACCCCAGCATCAAGAAGGCCTTTACGAAGGCGTCCCCAAGGCTTTGTGGCCTTATCATCGAGATATCCCGTGTACATCGCCGCAAATAGGCAAGCAACAATGGCCCATTGTTGGTTGATCAGCAAATACCATGAAGATGGCTTTTCTAGAAGGGCCTTGAGTCCTGACAAAAAGGAGCCGAAGGTGGGAGCTGTATCGATACCGGGTCCTGAAAAGGGTAGCACAAAGAGAAGGACAGGTATGACCAGGAGCAGGATGATGTAGCCTGCACCCGTCGGTTTGCCAATCGATGCGGTCCCCTCCTTAACATGAACCTTGCCGCGGTCGTGGGGTAGAATCCGCCAGAGCCGGGGAAGAAAAAACCAGACGGCAAGTGCCGCCAGCATCGCCCCAAGACAAGTGAGGACAAGATGGGAACCCATGATGCGGAAAGGTCCCCACAAATTTGTGAGAAATTTCAAGTGAAAAAGCATACTTTAATATCGCCTTATTTTTAAATTGTTGGAATCAATTGTAGCATACGCAGAGATGGAAATGAATCTCATTCTGGCATGGACATGTAATCGGTTAGGCATCGGGGCTGTGCCTAACCGATTACAGTCGCTAGTCGCTAGTCGCTATCAACCCAGTTGTCGCAATAAGCGCGGTGCGGTTTTAAACACAGAGAGTTGGAGACACTGAGATTGAGCCACTGGGAGCAGATGCTTCCAGCCTGTGCAAACGACAAGCAGGCAAGCCTTCCGCGAGGCTGCACCGCGAAAAAACGGTGGGGTAACTTTTGCATCCCAAAAAGCTTTGTCGAACTTTGTCGCAAACTTTGTCGAAGACAGGAGAAGTCTCACGCGAAGACGCCT
>CAZUAY010000315.1:0-4376 GCA_964618405.1 uncultured Lentisphaerales bacterium | reverse complement strand
TCGCAACTCACAACTCGCAACTTCTCCCCTGTGGCTGGCCTCGGTGAGGCCGGAACCGTCCGCGATCATGTCAACTCGCAACTCACAACTCACAACTCGCAACTTCTCCCCTGTGGCTGGCCTCGGTGAGGCCGGAATCGTCCGCGATCACCGATCACCGATCGCGGCTACAGGAAATAAACGGAGAAAGGGTTTTCCAACCCGTTTCATTCACGGACAGGAATGTCCGTGCTCCGTTCGTTACAACCACCTCTTTTCAACAAACTGAAGAACGACCTTCCGAGTTCTGATAACTGCGACCTCATCATTCATGCGGAATTAAAATTAATTTTAATTCCGCGTAATTTTATGATAGGCTTCCCTTTAATGGAGGTTTAATCATGTCGCTATACCAGTTGATCATCACAAAACGATCCCTAAGACGGTTCAAACAGGATGCCATTCCTGATGAAATTATTAGCACGATAATGGAATCGGCACGCCAAGCACCTTCGGGAGCGAATCTACAGCCCTTGCGGTATATCGTTGTCGATACACCGCAGATGTGTGACAAGGTTTTCCCAAACACCGCGTGGGCAGGTTATTTAAAGGGAAAGGGAACGCCCGGGGAAGGCCAGAGGCCTGTCTTGTACGTTCTCCTATTAACTGACAAAGATCTGTGTAAAACTGGTGCAAAGCACGACTGCGGAGCTGCCGCCCAAAACATGATGCTTACCGCTTGGGAGCAAGGAATCGGCTCATGCTGGATTGGTTCATTACAAAGGGAAAACCTAAGAAGTCTTTTAGATATTGAAGAACGATACGAGATCGACACGATCATCGCATTCGGTTATGCAGACGAAAAATCGGTCTCAGAAGATGCTGACGGAGATATCAAATATTACCGTGATGAAAACGACGTCCATCACGTGCCCAAAAAGACGTTGACCGAGTTAGTTTTAAAAAGGCTATAACTTAAATTATGGTTTAAATCGCTTGTTTCGTACTATTTCAAAAAACCCCCTACTTTTTTTGAAATGCATCTGGTATATTCGTTTTTACAGCGCTAATGCGTTGTTTTAAACAAGCAGCTAACTTTAACATCACAAAAAAGAAAAATGAAAAAAACTGACCTGCTCAAAGCATCGCTACTCTGCCTCGCTACCGCTTCAACTTCGTTAGGCTCCGGGTTCGCGCTGTATCAAGGTTCAGCCGCTGGCAATGCCGATGCAAACTACGGAACAGCCAAAGGCGGCGAACCGGGTTCGATCTATCTGAACCCAGCTGGAATCACAACCGTTCCAGGAACGCAGATTCAGGTCGGTATTATTGCTGTCGCCCCGAAAGCAACTGTCGAGGGAACCAATCCGTACACGGGTGAAAAATACAGCCAAGACGGAAAAGAGAATGTGTGGCCTATCCCCCACGCGTATGTGACGCATCAACTCAACGACGCGTGGTGGTTGGGCCTTGGAATTTACACACGCTTCGGCCTCGGTTCTCATTTCAATGACGAATGGTTCGGTCGCTACAATAGCTTCTCCGCTGAAATCACCTCCTTCAACGTCAACCCAACTGTCGCCTGGAAAGCCGCTGATTGGATTTCTGTCTCCGCCGGTCTTTCCATTCAATATTTCGACATCACGCTTAAGCAGAAAATTGATGCCGCTGGCATCGCCCAGCTCCGCAACTACAACGATCCTTCCTCCTCACCCTACGATATCTATCAGGAAATGTCAGCAGACGATGTCGGCATTGGCGTTGATCTGGGAATCATGATGAATCCAGTGGACAAGGTCAATGTGGGTATTGCCTACCACAGCCAGATCGAACAAAACTGCAAGGGCAAGGCCGAGTACACAAAACCTGCCCCGGTTGCGGCGATGATGCCCACCTACTTCAACGACACCGGCATCGCTGGAAAAGTCACCCTCCCTGACATGATTATGTCCGCCATCACCTACGATGTCACGGAAAAGCTGACCGTCGGGCTCGGCCTCACGTATACAGCATGGAGCACGTATGAGGAATTGAAAATTAACTTTGACGAGCCTATTCTCCCTGGAAAAACCCAGAGTGTTTCTGAAAAGGATTGGGACGATGTATGGCGCTATACCGTCGGCATGACCTATGACTACGACGAAGCGGTTACCCTGCGCGGTTCTTACACCTACGACGACTCCCCGTTCAACAACAAGAACCTCGACTATATTATCCCTGCGGATGACCGTCATATCTTCGCCATTGGCGCGGGTTATAAGATGGACCAGTGGGTATTCGACCTCTGCTACTTCTACGAACTGATCGAAGACAAAAACGTCAGCGCTAAGGTCGCCAGCGGCGTCATGCCTTCTAAATTTGTTGACGGCTCAGCCCACAGCCTTGGTCTCTCCGTTACCCGCAAGTTCTAGGAGTAGAGAGTAGGACTGTGCGTATACCCGCTACTCGCCAATATCACAAAGCCTGAGTCTACATCACCGCACGTCGCACCCCACGTTTTTTCAAGCGGGGACTGGGGTGCCCCCAGCGGAAACTACGCCCTACTCCCTACGCCCTACGCCCTACGCCTACTCCCTCTCTTGTAACTAGCGACTCGCGACTTCTTTCATCCGTGCCACCAGCTACGCTTGATCTTCCGCTTTTCAATCGGAAGCGGATCAAGTCGAGTTAAAAAAATGAGACCGGGCAACAGAATGATGAATACAAAGAAGTAGTACTTTTTGTAAACGCTCAGCATCTCTGGGCCGAGACGTAGGGTTCCCGTAGTCTTCCCGAGCACATAAAGAATCGAGCCCGAGACCACCATCCCCACGACACCAGCACAGACTCCCGTTGTCATATTCAGCAACATCGAGGAGGCAACTCGTCTCTCTGCAGGAATTGTCTGTAGAAAGTAATGCACCACAGAATTTTCAATGCCGATTCTAGAAGCGCCTCCCATGATAAATAAAAAAGCGCAAAGTGGAATTATCAGCCACCCAGAACTGGGTATGAAAACCCACAATTCCACGACCGCCAGCATTGTGATATAGGCCATAATCATCGTCCGCCTCGGCCCAATTTTCTCACTAATCCTACGGGAGAGAAAGGACATGACAGCACAGGAAGCAAATTGTAGCAGCGAAAACAAAAGCGCACCGGTATCGCTGAAGCCGTAACCTTTCTTCAAAACAAGAATGGAGACTGGAAACAACAAGATCATCGCAAGATTACTAACGAAACTACTGAACAGGAGGCGCCGCAACGCCGATGTCCGAAACGCTTCTACCATCTCATGGGCAATCGGCTTTCGAGCCGACTCGATAATGCTTTTGGTCTCGTCTATACGATATAAAAACCGTGAGGACGTCATCCCTAAGATAGAACCTGCCACGATGATCAACGACAGAACGAGAACCGAATCGCTTATTTTCAGCAAGATGCTGATCACGACAAGGGAAACAAAACAAGCGGCATAAAACAATCCGCCGTTCGTAGCAATGAACCGAGCGCGCTCGTCCTCCGTCGCAATATCACCCATGAGCGGTTGCACCATCACGACACCGGCGGCTCGGAACCCATAGAACAGAAATGCCCCCACGACCATAAAAAAAATCGCCACCGTTCTCATCCCCAGCAAGATCCAAATCGATGCCGATGCCACGGCAAGCGCAGCAATGTTGCGTGATATCCAAAAGAAAGCCTGACATTTGGCACCTCCAACAATGGCTGTCACCGTCTTCCCAAGTGGCAGGAGCAGAAATCCAAAGAACATCATTCCGCTGAGTATGGCGACGACATAATCTGGAAAGCCAAGTTTGATCGCCAACAGAATCATGATCGTTTCGCCTACACACATGTACGCGAGACCATTCACCGCATTAAAATAATTCAGGTTGCGCTGCGACCGCATGCGCTGCTCTACCGTAAGTTCTTGATCTAAAATCATTTATATTGACTGCATGTTTAAAATTAAATTCTGACATCACAATTGATTTCTTCTGAGGCCACGTAAGTTTACACAATATCACCGCATAAATAAAGCGAGAATCGTTTTTTTCGCGCCTCAGACAGCTCGCCTTGGACGGCTTCTGGAGTCGGAACGTTGATCAACGTAATCGGTCAGGCACAGGGGGCTGTGCCTGACCGATTATAGTCGCTAGTCGCTAGTCGCTAGTTGCTGTACTGATCGCGGACGATTCCGGCCTCGCCAAGGCCAGCCACAGGGGAGAAGGAGCGAGTTGCGAGTGGGCGAGCCTGTAGCCGCGATCGGTGATCGCGGACGATTCCGGCCTCGCCGAGGCCAGCCACAGGGGAGAAAAACCTGTAGCCGTTGATGACCGGTCAATGAGTCGTGAATGCGCCCCCCGTTGACTTCCCGATTACAGTTGCGAGTCGCGAGTCATCAGTGGCGAGTG
>CAZUAY010000314.1:0-4377 GCA_964618405.1 uncultured Lentisphaerales bacterium | reverse complement strand
TTTCCTGTCCCTCTCTACACTAAAATAAGGGGCCAATCTCCTGATTGGCTCTCCTCTTCCCATCCCTCCAAGTCTCAAACTCTCTGTGTTTAAAACCCAAACCCCATAACCCACATACTTGCCCCCCGTGACCGATTACCGCACCCACCTAAAACGACCTTGACAATCTGCGCTAGAACACGTACTTTATCACGTACGTAATCAAGGGGGACTCGTCATGGAAATCTTAAAAGTATCAGAGGCACGAAAATCGCTCTTTGGTCTTGTTGACGATGTAGCAGAATCGCACAGGCCCATCCATATCGCTGGGAAGCGTAATTCTGCCGTCTTGATTTCGCACGATGATTGGACGGCCATTCAGGAGACGCTCTATCTCGCTGCAATTCCGGGAATGCGCAAATCCATCAAGAAGGGTATGGAAACACCCGTAGATAAATGCGCAACGGATCTAAAGTGGTGAGCTGGACGCTTGTTTTCACTTCGCATGCCCAGAAGGATGCGCTGCAGGAGAATCACTCCACACCAACACGGTAGAAGCGCGATTCTGTGGAAGCCGGTCGTGTATCCTTAATCTCGGTACTTTCAGCTACGCTGAGGATGTTAGAGGCGAAGGGGATGAAGGCTAAGGGTGGCGGGAGCGTATCGGCACTCTCGACACGATAACGCTTACCGGGGACACTCTGCCACTGGATCGTAAAGGCTCCGTTGGTGCCCATCATCGACGCGGACTCAATGTAAAGCCGCGCATATTCATTCGTCGGATTCGTTCCCGCGATCCATTCCGCTCGATTAACAAAACCGTCACCATCATCATCGCGCTCATCTGCAGAACCGTCTGACGGAATTCCGTACTCGGTCAACCAATCGCCAAGCCCCAACCACGCCACGTCAAACAGCGCACTGCTCCCGCCATGACCTGCCCTATCGTACAAGCTCAACGTCGCATCTCTGGCCGATTCAAGCATAACGACTTCGCCCGTCCACACCCCATTGGAAAATGTACCGGTCAGCGACGGCGTTGACCACAATAGGCTACGTCGCTCGAACCGAGCACTCGGCACAGCATTAATAAGACTGCCTGCGGGTGTCCGACCATTCCAGTAAAGCGGATCCCCATTCTCCCCATTGTTTCTCGTGAAGAGAAAACGGCTCGTTGCAGCGATCGTAACATAACATTCGCCATCGCTACTGGCAGAGGTCGAATGATTAACAGAAAAGTCGACCATCAAGTTATTCGTGCCATCGTAAACGAATGGTGTTGTGAAGCCAAAACGCTTCCAACCGATTGACGAAATCGAGACATTCGTTTGGACGGCGACAACCCAGTCGTTCGTCTCCCATTGCCAGGTCCCGGCTTCGTAATGTTGAAGCGTCGAATGCTTCACTCGGATTGTCCAGTCGTTGAGTGGAATAGGAGGCCGCCTCCGGACTTCAAGCGAAAGCGCAGTAAGAAGCCCTGCGCCTCCTACTTCTTCCGGCGTATAGATCGCCTGCGTCCTCGCTTTATTTTGGTAGCAGGACATGGGGAAAGGCCAATAGTAGCGGGAACTCGGCATTTCGAATGTCGTCGATCCTGCTTTCGCCGCATAAAGATCGCAAACGCCATTAAAACCTGTGAGCAGCCCGTCGGCTCGGTTGCGTGCCGTGGCGCTCACCTCAAACGGACTTCCAACAGTCTGTTCCGGTGCAATTCCACTCCACTCGAAACGATCAAGCCAGTCGTTATCTTCGATCGTCACAATCGCCTCATACGGTGCTTGTAGCGTGGCGAAACCCGTCGGATTACTCAAAACCAATTTGAAGGTTTTAGTGTTCTCTGGCACTTCGTCATTCAAGATTTCCACCGCAAGGCTCTTGCTCGCCTCACCAACGGCAAACGTAAGCGTTCCGTTCGTAGCCACGTAATCGCTCCCTGCTAGGGCGGTGATATCAAGCGTCGAAAAATCAACGGTCGCCGTCAGGTTCGTGTTCGCGTTCCGGAGGACGGTGATAAGAGCGTACGAGTCGCTACCTTCCATCACGGAATATGTGCTCGCGTCCAGTGAAATATTGCCAACAACTGATAACGCGACCGGGCGACTTGTGATGTACCCGCTCACGGTATTCGAGAAGGTCACGACATCCGAATAGTCACCCGGCATCAGCCCTTCCGCGTTCACGTTGAAACGCAACGTCACTGCTGCGGTTGCGCCGGCCACCACGGTGCCACTCTCCGGCAAAACCGATAGCCAATCGGACGTTTGCGAAGAAACCCACGACAGCACACTTGTGCTTGCGTTCGCAATCGTGTATGACTTCTCTATCGGTGTAAACGGCCCACCCACATAGCCCGTTGCCTCATAACCCGTCTCCGGCTGCAGATCGAGCGCATCATGCTGCAAAGCAACATGCGGATCACCAAAAAGCGTGTTCTCGAAGTAACACCAGCGGTAATACATGTTCCCCGATTTCTCAACATGTCCAATCATGTCTTGCTTCGCCAAAAAATGTGCGGCACCAATGCTTTCTGCGTTTCGTACGAGAAGTTGATCAAAAAACTTCTGCATAAATTGCTCGGTATATAGGGCCTCTTCAGTAGGCGCATACCATCCATAGCGCGTGTTCATGATCACAGCGAAAGCGCCAGCGGCATTACCCTTTACTATATGCTCTGCAAAGCAATCTTCATAGTCAAACCACCCAGCATCGCATCCCCCACTGTTGAGCAAAAAAGGATACGCATTCGTCAAATTGACCACATCACTTGTGTACATCCGCAAGGCGTAGGTCTTGTTCGCATGGCCGAAATCGGCGACGAGATGCGGCGAGGTATTCAGAGCGGCCATGACTTGAGTTTTTGTCCAGACGTTTGTGATCGAAGGGCGATCATCGAGCCAAGAAATTGTAAAATCCCCAAACGACGGCAGAAGCGGATCGAGCGCATCGCCGCCCTGAGCACCACCGCCGAGTTGTCCACCGAGAAACAGCGCCTGCTCGGCATTGCCATGTCCACCTTGTTCGTAACGGATGGTTTTCTCAACGAATCGAGCAGCCTCTTCCGGCGTATCGACAGGCGCGCGCCCGACGTAGACCTCGGCCAGCAAATCGACATCGCCGCCATCCTCGCCATCCGTAGGTTCGCCCCAGCGTGCATCACCATCAGAATTCCATGATCCATCGAGACAGGCGAAATAGAGGTCACAAGGCATATTCAGACCTTCTGCTGCACGTCCTGCCACGTAGGCGTAAGCACCGCGATGTGGCACAGTCCCCACATCGCCACCGAGCAGGACGTACATCACACCCCAGTTCGTGTAGGCCTGGGCAATGTAGGCGCGGAGTTTCGCCGCATTGTCTACACCCGTCGATGTGCTAAGAATATCCGCGACCGTTGCCACCTTCACGGAAAGCCCATCCGCTATTTTTTGTTCAACGAGCGGCTGGAACGAATTGGTAAGAGCCGCAGTCGTGATCAACAGGTAATCGTAGATGACGAGGTTAAACGGAGGTAACGAAATTCGGGCTCCAGATTTCACAACCTCTTCCGGATTATCCACAAAATCCATGACCTGTTTCGTGCGCTCGGCAGTTTGAACACGAGAAGGCGTGGCGGCGAACTTCATCCGAGGCTCATCCAGAAGCACTTTGACCTCCAGTTCGGGACAGAAAAGAAGCGTTCCACTCAACGGTTTGTATTGGACAGGAAAGATACGAATGAACGCGATGCTATAACCGTGCAATTTCTGGACCGAGAGGAGCTGGATGCGATTTTCTGGATAAGGAACATCGAGAGAATAGATCGCGGGATCCGGCGCATCAAGTGTGGTAGCTGGATCAGCGACAACGCCAATCGGCAACGGCGTACGAGCAAATGCCACGGGTGCGTCAAGATCGATAATTTGCACAGGGGCTAAGAGTTCCAGCTCGAGCCCTTTCAAGGAGGCGTCCGACGGCAAAAGAATACGCGCCGTGAAAAACGGCATTTGAGGCTTACCTGCGCTGGTTAAGGTTTCGCACCCCTCGACAGCAACGGTGCAAGACGCATCCGAAGTTGAAGTAAGCGTAGGAGCAGTAAACGTATAGCGAACCTCAACGTTATCCGCCTTTGCAGGCGTAGAGGAGATCGCCACTAAAACGCACAGAATAATCGACGCCAGACTCCGTTTGATGCCAGACAATAACATCCCGCTTCGCCGAGAGGAAAGGGAGAATGGGCGAGAGACAATTTCTGGATTACGAAGAATAAACATATTAAGGTGGGAACTCGATCCCTTACTTGTGACCCGTTCAATTATATGGGTGAACCACAAGCAATGCAAACGAATTGTCCGAGTCTACCGCCTCAGGGGCGCATCCCCGTTCCGTTGACTCGCATAGGCGATGGGTTTGCAAGCCGAA
>CAZUAY010000313.1:0-4386 GCA_964618405.1 uncultured Lentisphaerales bacterium | reverse complement strand
CTCGGTCATCAAGCAACCGGATATCGAGCGTTGGCTGATAGTCGCCGTCACCGAAGGGATTCCAGAACGTATCGCCGGTGATCTTGTCCCAGTCCGAATGTGAATTACGCCCGTAGGGCTCAATAGGCACGTAGTCCTTGTCCGGTCCGAGCAGCGCCAGCCAATCCGGCCCGGAGGCCATGCGGTACGCGCCGTAAGCGAGACCGTTGGTGGAAAGCTCGAGCGCCTCGGTGTGCGAGCTGACGCCCACGTAGATGCGCACCGCTCCGTCCGTAGGCTTCGTCACGATCGGCAGTGTCGCCCCGGATATCTTTTGGATGTACGTCTGCAGCTCTCGCGCCGCCAGCTTCGTCATCCGCGCAGGAGCCTCGGCGATGACAATTTCCGCCTGCGGTTTGCCAGCCTCGACGAGAAACGCTTCAGAGCGGACGAGGCCGCAGCCTAACCCCAAGAGACACCCGACCAAACCTATCTTAATCCGCATTGCTGTTGTCATTGTCTTACCCCCATTTCATAAAGTTTCATGCATTTCATGGTTAGAAACTGGAACCCGAGAAACCCTCAGTCCTTCGCTCCTGTTCAGAAAACAAGTTTGCCCAGCGCTTCATCATCCATCGCACTTTTGCCGTCTTTCCAGATCATGTAATGCTGTCCGCGATCCCAGCGGACTCGGCCAACGTTGAAACCCCAGTGTTGGCCTGCCATCGGAGCCTCGGCGGCAAAATCAGAAAAAGGGATTCTGAACCAGGCAGTCCAGACTCTTGAGGCGAGGTTCCAGCAGCTCTTCTCCAGCGTGACCTCGAAGGCAAACTCCCATGATCCATTCCAGGATTTATCTTCGCTCATGCGAGTTTTTTCTGTAGGCGTTAGAACTGAGTCAAAACGAGAGCCTTCAGCGGGATTGGCGGCGATGCGGTAGACCTTTCCGTCGGAGTTCGGCGGGGCAATGCCCAGCTCAACGTATTCATCCGTGAAGATGTCTCCGTCCGGCATCGTCTTCAAGATGTCCTCTGGGTGCTTCGACGGGGACAGACTGGTGACGAGGACATAAAAGGCCTCTTTATCACGGAGAACTTTCAGAGTCGTCTTGACGTTGGTGAACGGCATGCCACCGCGATCCTTGAGACTCGCCTCCGGTACGCCATCCCAGATTGTTGCGTCAATTCCAGGCACGGAGTCGACCTCCGCAACTTTCATTTCCCTCGGTTTGTCGAGAATTCCATCGCGGATTGCCGTGATGTCCCAATTGAGACACGTGTATTTCCATTGCTGTTGGTATCCACTGCTTTCCAATGCGGCATGCGTGTAATGATGACCGTTGAATGGGCGCATCTCTGGCCAATCGCTCAAGGGCTGGAAAGCATTTTTACTGTCGCCTCCGGCGAGGTTTTTAAGATCTGTGTGCCAATCATCAATCGCATCGATGAGCGGATTCAGTGTCGTCTGAGAGGGATTCAGAATCCACGCATTCTGAAGGAAGAAGATCTCGGCCATCTTGCGAACGTAATCAAATTCGATCCGGATAAGATGAAGCCTCGCCTTCACGTCCGGATCCTGCGCGGCCTTCTCCGCTGATGTCAACAATGCGTCCGCATCAGCGCAATATTCGGGGGGATACATGCTCATCACGTGCCACTTGCTATCATGGTATCTGGAGCGGGAATATTCCCGACTCCATCCAGGCATGTAAACGCCGAAGAAATCAGAATAAATTGCGATCTGGGTGTGCAAGAGATCAAAAAACGTGTTCATTGGTTTTGCGGCAATACCGAAGGCAGCCTCGCAAAACTCCCTCTGAATTGCCTCCCAGTCGGCCGAAGGATCATCCAACATGCGCCCGTAGACGTAGTAAGCCGGAGCCTGCATGCCGCGTACGGCACCAATTGAGCCGTCTCGCGCAGACCACTTGACTTTGTTACGCTCTAGGGTTCGGACAAACTCCGCTATATGCTTAGGCGTTCGTTCCGGCAGGTAAGGTCCCGCTTGACCGAATCCGGTAAACGTCTCCTCAAAACCGCAGACGCCGGCCGGGAATTCAACGCCTCCCAGCTTGTCAAAGTCTACCTGAGATCCGAATTGAATACGCGGGATCACGTTCTCAGGAAACCGCTGAATGATATCGACAGAAATCGGGGTGTCCTGATAATTGAGCAGGACGATTCTCACGTCCGGATATTTTTGGCGGATACGCTCGGTAATATTGAAAAACCCTTGCCACAGTTTGCCGGACTTACCCCTCGCGAGAACTTGACTAAAGTTCTCCGCCTTGCTTCCGAAAAGCGTGTTGCAGTCCTCGCAGTTGCAGTGGCACAGCGCAAACCCGTCCTGAGTACCAATCGCAATCGTTTGTTCGCCGCTTTTGATCAGTTTCTCCGCCGCCTCAAACATCAAGTCCTGGACACCCTTGTTCGCAACGCAGTAAGAAACAGCCCGGATACGACTCGGTATTGGGACCTCACAGGAACGTTTCCCATCTGGCAGCAGAGCGAAATACTCTGGGTTGCTCTTGGCATATTTTTCCGCCAAGAGAACCTCCCCCCAGAGGATCTCGGATCCCTCGACGAAACTCAAGGGAGGAAAGAAATTATTAGCAATATAATAAAACGTCTCGTACTCGTTGTCGTAGTTAGCACGCATCATCGGCGTCTTTTTGAGATCAATATCAGCCGGCACCGCAATTTTCTGCACTGGCATAAAAGCAACGCTTCGCGTGTCGATCTTGAGAGAGCCGTCCTCGTTGAACAGACCCAGTCCGTCACCTCGCGTGGCGTATTGGCTCTGGGTCATGTTCACAAACAGGAAGCGGACACCGGCGTATTCGCGCAAGAAATCGCAAGCCCCCTTCACCGTCCCCAGCATGGCCAACGGCGTTTTAAGTCCCCGGATAGTCTTGATCGGATCCTGTTTGTCATTGCCGTAAATGACGAGGTCGCGGCCTACGGCCTTGACACGATAGGCCCAGAATTCGCTCGGATCGACCGTAACCCCACTCCGTCTGGCGAATTCGGTCGCCCCGAGGTAGATGCCGGGCCTGTCCGCCTGCTTTTCGCCCTCCTTAACGACATCGATTTTAAACCCGTTCTTTTCGAAAGCCGCCTCCATCAGTTTTGCGGTCATCAAAATCCACTGTTCAACGATCGCGGACTCGCCTTGGTTAGGAATCACGATCTGGTAATTGCTCGTGCCGCTTTCGGCGAGGATGAGCTCCGCCCTGACAGAAGAAATCGCCATCAAGACAGTTAGAATGAAAAGAAAGTATGGTTTATGCATAGTTGTGCCTTTACGTGAGTTTTCCTTAACGGACGAGGATCATTGTTCCTTGAGCGATGCGCTCGTAGCAACCCATGTCCACCGTGCCGACGAACTTATCAATGCGTGGATTGCCTTCCAAATCAAGTGCTCCAATCATCCAGTCCAGTTGGTTGGTGCCCACGTTCAAACAGGGAGAATCGCTAACCAGACGGTAGTTACCTGCCGCAGCGTTGACAAAACCCGGAGCGTTGGTCAGATTGCCCGCGCCAAAGACCGCGTAAGCGCCCAGCGTACTCAAAGATGAGTTGGTGGGTAAACACGAGTAATGAAAACTAGAGTCTGCCGTGCCTCCGAGAAAAATTTCTTTCGCTGAATTGCCGTAAATGATCGAGTTAACCATAATCAAATGATCGAGTTTATGGCGCGTATGCACCGCTCCATAGGAAGTACCATGCCCGCTGTTACCAGTCACGGTGCAGTTGTAGAGCGTCAGTGGTTTTCCGGACGACATGTTGTAAATCCCACTGCCATACGCAGACGCTTGATTGTCGGCAATCAGGCAATTCCACAGGGACAGTTGCGAAAAGTACATATGGATTAGACCGCCGCCGCCGCGGGCTGCATTTCCCACGTTGTGCCTCTGCACATTTCGTACGATGCTCGTGTTACGGATTTCAGCATTACAGTAGTTATTGAAAAACAAGCCGGCTCCTGAAGCGTTGTAGGTCGAATTGCTTTCAAAAAAGCAATGGTCGATCTGTCCCAGGACTGTAGCTCCATACGCATAGGCACCGCTCATATGGACGCCGCCGCCACCGCCGTCGGCAGCGTCAGTAGGAGTATTGGAAACCATGTTGCCACGAAACGTGCTGTTGGAGATCACGACTGGAACGGAACTCGCATACAACCCACCGCCGCCAAGAGCCCGCGCCACAGCATTCGTGACCATATTATCCTGAATTAGACAATTGCGGATGGTGCGCGTCAGCGCACTACCGGCGATCAGGATTCCACCGCCTGTTTCGTTCGCAAGCCCGTTGACAAGAGTAAATCCGTCCAGCACGAAAGGCCCAGTGACGCCGGAATAGTTCCACGCCAGACAGCGATTGGCATTTTCGCCATCGATGATTGTAT
>CAZUAY010000312.1:0-4490 GCA_964618405.1 uncultured Lentisphaerales bacterium | reverse complement strand
CTTGGCGGATTGTGACGATTGCCCTGTTGTCGCTTGTTGCAGCAGGTGTGTTCTACACGCGCCTGGACAAGGAATTTCTGCCTGAAGAAAATAAGGGACGCTTGCTTTGCATTGCGATAGCACCCGAGGGCGCTACGGCGGATTACACGGATCGTATGGTAAAAAAGATTGAAGGTATCGTGCGCGAGGTTCCCGAGGTAGGCGGCTATTTCTCGATCACCGCGCCGAGTTTTGGCGGACCCGGCAAGGGCAATCAGGCCTTTCTCTTCATTCGCATCGCGGATGATGCCAAACGCAGTGTCCAAGATATTGTGGGTGGGCCGAACGGTCTAGGGGCTCGATTCTTCAAGGAAGTCGAAGGAGCCTTTGCGATTCCAATTATCCCCAAGGCGGTGAGCCGTGGATTCGGTCAACCCTTCCAGTTGGTGATTCAGGGACAGGATTTACAGGAGCTTAATCGTTATGCGTCCGAAGTGGCTGATAAACTGCGTGCCACGGGCTATCTCGCGAACGTGCGATCCAGCTTTGAGCTGAACAAGCCTGAGTTGCGCGTGATCGTTGACCGCGACCGCGCCGCAACGTTGGGCATCTCGATTGAGTCGCTTTCACAGACCTTGCAACTCATTTTCGGTGGGCAAAAAATCAGCCAAACCACACGCGGTGGTAAGGAATATCCGGTTCTGGCTCAGCTCGAGCGTATGGAACGTTTGACGCCCGCCGATCTGGATCGCCTTTTTCTGCGCAATGATCGCGGTGAGCTGATCCAGATCAGTGGCGTCGTCCGTCTGGAAGCTGGCGGCGGCCCCAACGCCATCACGCACTATAACCGCTACCGCTCCGCAACGATCGAAGCGACTCCCACCGGGGTTCCGCTGGGCACGGCCGTGGACCGTGTGGAGGCGATGCTTAAGGGCAATGAACCGCCAGGATTCCGGCATACGTGGTCGGGCGAGACCCGTGACTTCAAAGAAGCGGGCGGTGGGTTCCTTCTCGTTGTCATCTTGGCGCTCGTCGTGGTGTACATGGTTTTAGCCTCCCAATTTGAAAGCCTGCTGCATCCGCTTACGGTGATGCTGACCATCCCGCTGGCGGCAGTCGGTGCCTTCGCTCTGGCTCTTAAGCGGCGTCAATCAGCTTGGAACGAATCTGTACGGTTGGGCAAACTATGCACCGGATCCCCCCGCGGCGGCGCGCTGGCTGTCGGCGGCCATCCCGCGTATCCCCGCGATGGGCATTAATCTCTTTAGCCAAGTTGGACTCGTGTTGCTGATCGGTCTCGTCACCAAAAACTCGATCCTGCTCGTTGACTTCGCTAACCAGCAAGTAGCCAAGGGCAAGGACGCGCGGACCGCGATGCTCGAGGCGGGTTCCCTGCGCCTTCGCCCCATTTTGATGACCAGCTTTTCAACGATCTTGGGCATCCTGCCGCTCGCCATCGGCTTCGGAGCCGGTGCGGAAAGTCGACGTCCAATGGGCGTGGCCGCCTTGGGTGGATTGATTACCAGTACGATATTGACCTTGTTTTTGATTCCGGTTGTCTATGTGTTTTTCAGCCGACTGGGTTCCCGTGGTTCGCGGAAAAAAGTAATGAAGACGGCGCTGTCTTTGCTCCTGATCATGACCTTGTCTGGCACGACAAGCCGAGCGCAGACGGTAGAGGTGGAAGGCGGGAGCATGGAAACGTCCGTGCTGACAAACGGAGTCGCGGGAGAGGGCACGGTCTACGATCTCGAACACTGTCTGCAGGCGGCCTTGTCGTGCAACTTCGACATCCAGAAGGGACGTGAACGAATTCGACGAGAAAGTGGGGCTTCTGTGGTCGTGCGAGCGCCTACGATCCCATCGGTTGCGGTCGTGGGTGGGTTTGCGCAAATGGATCCCGACTATCTGCAATCTTACGGTGGCCCGAAGCCTAATGATCAGAGTTGGATGACGAAGATCGAGCTGACGCAATTGCTTTATTCGGGTGGTGCCACGCGTGCGGCGATTCGTCAGCAAGATTTGCAAGAAGAGGCAGCCGTCATTGCGTTCCAGAGCACGGTTGGCGACGTTTTGCTTGACGTCAAAAAGCGTTACTATGCAGTCATCTTGGCTCGGGAACAGGTTGTCGTCAATCAAGAATATGTCGATTTGTTGCAAGAAGAACTGCAGTCCGCGCAATACCGCTTTTCAGCGGGAAGTGTGTCTTCTTTTGATGTTTTGCGGGCAGAAGTCGCATTAGCGAATGCACAGACCCCGCTGATTCGCGCACGCTACAATTCCCAACTCGCGCTACAAGAACTCAGTCGCGTGATCGGTTGCACCGCCCTCGCGGAAGAAGGTGCCGCACCTGCATTCGACGTACACGGCGATTTACGCTTTGAACCTGTGGCTGTCGATCTGAAGGAGGCGCAAGAGACGGCACTCAGCAACCGTCCTGAACTCGAGCGCCTCGACCGCCTGTTTGCCGCAGCGAATCAGGCATTGAAAGCCGCCGCAGCAGGCAATCGCCCGAACGTCAGCGTGTACGGTAACTACGGGGCACAAAATGATCGTAACGCTGATAATCTTGGGGACGAAATGCACGGGTGGGAGTTGGGGTTACGCGTGACCTGGCCTTTGTTTGACGGTCTGATGACCCGAGGACGCATTGCCGAGGCTCGGGCTGAATTAGCCTTACGGGAGTTGGATCGGCAACAGCGTCGTCAGGAAATTATTGTCGAAGTGCAACGTGCGCATGCGGCATTGGTGGAGTCGACCGATCTCGTTCACGCCACGCATAAGGTCGTGGAACAAGCGGGCGAGAGCGTCCGACAAGCCCGCGCGCGACTCGACACCGGTGCGGCGACTCAGCTCGATGTGCTGTATAGCCAAGTCGCACTGACCATGGCGAGAAGCAACGAAGTTCAGGCCCTGCACGATTTTAACGTGGCCGTGTCCCAAATCAGATGGGCGATGGGCGTTAGCGTGACCGTGACGGATCAGAAGTAAAACATGCAAATTAAAGAGTCCTCTAGTGATGCTGAGCGGGTTAATTCGACAGTTTTTCCCATTTTAATTGCGATTAGTTTTTCGCACATGTTGAACGATGCGATGCAATCGTTGATTCCCGCACTGTATCCGATTATCAAAACCTCGTTCGATTTGACCTTTACGCAGATTGGGCTGATCACGCTTACCTTTCAAATGTCGGCGTCAATCTTACAACCGGTCGTGGGGTTTTATACGGATCGCCATCCGAAACCGTTTTCCTTGGCGATCGGTATGTCGTTTACCCTCGTCGGCCTGATCAACCTTGCATTCGCCTCTAGTTTTCCTTGGTTGCTCGTTTCCGTAGCGCTGGTTGGTTTTGGCTCGGCGATTTTCCATCCAGAATCGTCACGCGTTGCCTACATGGCTTCAGGTGGGCGACACGGGTTTGCGCAAGCATTTTTTCAAGTGGGTGGCAATACCGGGAGTTCCATCGGTCCGCTTTGTGCGGCGCTGCTGATTACCAGTGGCGGACAACGTAATGTCCTTTGGTTTACACTCGCCGCCTTCGTGGGAATCCCAGTTCTCTATAACGTTGGAAAGTGGTATCAGGTTCAACAGCATCGTCTCAGAGGCAAAGAACATCAGCCGCGACACCCGTCTTCATTGCCAAAAAAGAAGGTTGCGATTTCTTTGTTCATCTTGATTGCATTGATTTTCTCTAAATACATTTATATGACGAGCATCACGAGCTACTACACGTTCTACTTGATTCAAAAGTTTCACGTGTCGGTAGCGAGCGCACAGATCCATTTGTTTGTCTTCTTGTTTTCAGTCGCGGCGGGGACTTTGATTGGCGGACCCTTGGGTGACCGGTTTGGGCGCAAATACGTCATTTGGGCGTCCATTCTTGGTGTGGCGCCGTTCACGCTTCTTCTGCCCTACACCAATCTATTTTGGACCTTACCGTCCCCATCGGTGTGATTTTGGCTTCAGCGTTTTCTGCTATTCTCGTTTATGCGCAAGAATTGCTCCCGGGCAAGGTTGGAATGATTGCCGGGCTTTTCTTCGGACTGGCATTTGGTATGGCGGGGGTCGGCTCTGCTGTTTTGGGAAGACTGGCGGACAAAACCAGCATCATCTATGTCTTCCATGTTTGTTCTTATCTGCCGCTACTCGGATTACTGACAGGATGGCTTCCCAATCTCGATCGCCGTTCCCGACGTTCTTGTTAAAGTCCCCGTTCCGTTGACTCGCATAGGCGATGGGTTTGCAAGCCGAAGACATACACCGCCGACAGACATGCGAAAAGCGGTGCCGCCCTTCGGTTGTCACCGCACCCCAAGATGGCCGATTTTGGAGTGCGGCGGCAAGCGGTATTCCGCGCGACGCCGCTTTCGAGTAAACGTGGTGCCTCTGAGCAAATCCAAACGGACAGGTCAACGGAACGAGGATGCGCCCTCGGGAGATGGCCGAACATCTGCTTAACCTAAAAACGGGAGTTGAATCAGTAAACAGAACACTTAGTCGCCATTCTTAGT